>CAZIEQ010000260.1:0-3631 GCA_964538725.1 uncultured Acidimicrobiia bacterium
ACCGACCCCACCGACGCTCAGCGGCGTTACGACGAAGCCCTCGCCGACCGGCGGGTCGTTTCCGAACCGACCACCTCGGGTACCACCCATCTGTTGGCTTTCGATCTGCCCCCACAGCGGGTGGCCGCAATCACCCGCCGCATCACCCGTATTGCCCACAGTCTGCGAACCGGCGCCGAGACTCGCAGCGTCGACCAGATCCGAGCCGACATCCTCCTAGACCTCCTCCAGGGCACCGATACCACCACCAGCCGCGGAGGCGGCAAAGCCGTCGTCGACATCCAAGTCGACTTGGAGACTTTGACACGGCTTGCAGACACTCCCGGTGAACTGGCCGGCTACGGACCCGTCATCGCCGACATCGCCCGCCAGACAGCAGAACAGCAAGACGAGGCCGAATGGCGCTACACCGTCACCCATCCCGACAGCCGGCAACCCGTCGCCAACGGCGTCACCCGCCGCCGACCCACCACAGGGCAGCGCAGAACAGTCGAAGCCCGCAACCCAACCTGTATCTTCCCCGGCTGTCGCATGCCCGCCACCGGCTGCGACCTCGACCACGCCATCCCGTGGGCTCAGGGCGGACCCACCACCATCAGCCACCTGGCACCTCTCTGCCGCCACGACCACAACATCCGCCACCACGGCTGGACCTACCAGCCGCTGCCCAACGGCAACCACAGATGGACCACCCGCCTAGGCCACATCTACACCACCACCCGCAGCAGACCCCCCTAAGAACCGGCGCCCGATGTGTCGTCGGGGGCGAACACCCGGATCTCGACGGCACCAGTGTTGCCTCCGGTGGAAGTACCGATCTCGAACGTCAGCAGACGGCCCCTGAACTCAGAGGCCTGGAAACTCGGGGTGGCGGGGTTGCCGGCCTGAAACGGACCCAGCCGCTCCCCACCGTCCACGACCACCCAGAAGGTCATGGTGGTGGCGGTGCCGTTCGCCATGCTGCGGGTGAGGAACTCAACCCCGGCCACGTCCCTCATGACACCGAGATCGATGGTGATGAACCCGTCGTCGCCGTCACCGCTGGTGGACCATTCCGTCGACATGTCACCGTCGATGGCGTTGGCCGCAGCCCACGAAGCGCCGAACTCGCTACTGGCTTCCACCACCGTCCCCTCGGCGGCCAGATTCTCACCGTGGGGCGCCCCCTCCATCGGTGCAGCGGCGGCGTCACTCTCGGTGAGGGTGAAGGTCGCCAGCTCGGTCGAGAAGAGGGTCCCGTCGGCGGTAGATCCCTGGACGCGATAGAAGTAGGTACGGCCCGGCTCGGCACCCGGAAGGAAGACATTGTGATCGATGATCCCGGTGCCGTTCATGTCCAGCGAGTTGTTGAAGTTCCCCAACGCCTCCGTTTCCCCCCAGACGATGGCGCAGATCATCGGCTCGGTGGTCGTAACCCGGAAGATGCCCCTGCCGGGGAAGGTGGTGTCGTTTTCGAACACGAATTCGCTGGCTTGGACCTCCGAGAACGGTTGAACCTCACGGTCGAGACCCTGGACTTCGTCTGATCCCGACCCCCCGCATGCGGTGCCCACCAGCACCAACGAGGTGACAATCAGCAGAGCCCGAACGGGGGTGCGGAGGCGCGAATCCTGCGTCATCGTCGTGTTTCCTTTCGTGGAGCCTGCACGACGGTGGCCGTCGCGGTGGACGTCGAGATTCGACGCTAGCGGTAGACCGGACCCAGATCCGTGTTAGCGTTACGTGGCCGCACCGGGTGGAGGCCAGCGCAGCGTCGTTTCCCCGGTGGTGACACGGCTCAGTTTCTCATCCGGTTGGACTGCCTCTTCGGCCGACTCTCGATCCCACAGGCGATGAATGCCGCGCGGTCGAGCGAGAGATCGGCACATCCACCAACTCTCCCTTCGGGGACCAGGAGTCATCTTGCAAGCCACGTTCGCCCATCTCGGGCTGCCCGACCCGCTCGTCCGTGTTCTCGCCAAACGCGACATCGTCGAGCCGTTCCCCGTCCAAGCGGCCACTATCCCCGATGCCCTCTCCGGCAGGGATGTGTCCGGCAAGGCCCCCACCGGGTCCGGCAAGACCCTCGCCTTCGGGCTTCCCCTTCTCACCTTGGTCGACAGGGCAAGCCGCCATCGACCTCGAGCACTGATCCTGGCTCCGACGCGGGAGCTCGCCGAGCAGATCAAACAGGAGCTGGCTCCGCTCGCCAACGCAGCCGGCCGCTCCGTGTTCGCCGTATACGGCGGGGTGGGTTACGGTCCCCAGAAGGCCGCCATGCGCAAGGGTGTCGACGTTCTGGTGGCCACCCCCGGACGGCTCGAGGATCTCATCGAGCAACGATCCGTTGAGTTGGGCGAGGCCAACATCGTCGTGGTTGACGAAGCGGACCGGATGGCCGACATGGGATTCCTCCCTGCCGTGCGACGAATCCTCGATCGCACCTCGCGCCGGCGGCAGACACTGCTGTTCTCGGCGACGCTCGACGGCGATGTGGCTGTGCTGAGCCGTGATTATCAACGGGATCCGATCCGGCACGAGGCGGGGACAGTGGAGTCAAAACCGATCGACGCTCGGCATCACTTCTGGCTCGTGGAACGCAGCGACCGCGTTCGGCACGCCGCAGACCTGGTGCAGACCGCGGGCCGCTCCATCGTGTTCACCCGCACCCGTCACGGTGCCGATCGACTCTCCAAGCAGCTCACCAAACTGGGAATCGGTGCGGTTCCCATGCACGGCGGGCGCTCCCAGAACCAGCGCAACAGGGCCCTGCACGCGTTCTCGTCCGGCCGCGCCCAGGCACTGATCGCAACCGACGTCGCCGCAAGAGGGATCCACATCGACGCGGTCGCATCCGTGATCCACTTCGATCCCCCCGCCGACTACAAGGACTACCTCCATCGGTCGGGTCGCACCGCCCGGGCAGGCGCCGCCGGTACGGTCGTCAGCCTGGTCACCGGGGATCAGCAGCGAGCGGTCCGCCGCATGCAACAGGACCTCGACCTGGCGGCACCGATCGAGGCGCCTCGACTCGAAGCGCTTCACCGCGGCGGACACCGCATCGGTGGGCGGGCCCCCGGGGGCCAAAGGCGGCAGGCTCCATCCCCAGGGCCGGCTGCACGCTCTCCGAGGCAGCGGCGGCAGACGGCCAAGGAGGGGCACAGCGTCTACGTGGCAAACCTGCCGTGGCGAGCCACTGCCGAAGAGATACAGGCATTGTTCGGACGCTACGGCGAGGTTCACCAGGCCACGATCATCACCGACCGGCGAACCGGTCGTTCCAAAGGGTTCGGCTTCGTCGACATGCCCCGCCCTGCCGCCCGGACTGCCATCGAGGCGCTGCATGGGTCGACGTTGAACGGCCGGGACCTCACGGTCCGCTTCGCCCGGCCGCGACGCCACCACGCCTGACCTTTCTGCCACTCGACGGGATAGCCTTGCCGAGTGGGGCCGAAACGGATGGAGCATTAGGCAGTCGTGGAATCGACCGATACGGGTCCCACAGGCTCATGGTGGCATGAGGCTGGTTTCTGGTACGGCTTGCACACCTTGCTCGACCCGGGTCGGGGCCCCTTCTTTCGTGTCGTGGTCCGCGGGCATCGACACGCAGCTCGGCGGGTGCTCGGCGGCGGCAGCGGGGGCCGGGGTGGTG
>CAZIEQ010000261.1:0-3630 GCA_964538725.1 uncultured Acidimicrobiia bacterium
GGCGCCAGGCGACGCGCTGTGCACCGCGGACGTCGCGCCCACCCTGCGCAAGCTCCAGGAGCCACAGGTCTCATGTCCCAGCACGATCTCACAGAAGGCGGCGGAGGCCGCGCTGACCGGACCCAGAGAGCCGATCGAAGGGATGAGAAACGCATATGCCGAGCGTCGCGACATCGCCCTGCGGACGGCCCAAACCGAGGGGCTCAGGATCGTGCCGCCGCAGGGCACGCTCTACATGATGGTCGACATCTCGGCGGCGTCGATGGCGTCGCTCGACTTCGCATTGGAGCTCCTCGACCGGCATGAAGTCAGCGTGGCCCCCGGATCTGTGTTCGGCCCTGCCGGCGAAGGATTGGTGCGCATCTCCCTGGCTGCTGAGCCGGAGGCCATCGAGGAAGGCTTGACCCGTATCGCGACCAGTTTGCGTGAACATGTAGGAGCATCGTTATGAGTTCTCTCACCGCCGCCGAGCGGGAGCTGTGCCGCTTCCTGGATGACAGAGTCGAAGATCAGATCGCCCTCGCCAGAAGACTGATCGCCATCCCCAGCCCGAACCCGCCGGGAAATGAGCGCGCCGTCGCCGACTTCGTCGCCGAACAGCTTTCGGAACTGGGTATCACCGACGTCGCCGAGCACGGCACCGACCCGAGCCGTCCCAACCTGGTCGTCCGCGTCGAGGGAGTGGGTGAAGGCCCCACCCTGCTGCTCTCCGGTCACCTCGATACGAAGCCTGCCGGGGACATGAATGCCTGGGAGACCGACCCTTGGGATCCGGTGATCCGCGACGGCGTCCTGATCGGTCTCGGCTCCGGAGACATGAAAGTGGCCGTGGCTGCAATCATGTTCGCCGCCGCCGCGCTGCGAAACCACGGCGCTTTCAACGGTGAGTTGCAGCTGGTTTTCACCGCAGACGAGGAAGCCGGGTCGATCGTCGGCTCCAAATGGATGGCCGAAGCCGGCTTGCTCCAAGCTGACGTCGCGGTCATCGGTGAACCCAGTGGGATCACACGCGAGTGGGAGGCGATTCACCTCGTGTCTCGCGGGGCCGCCTTGTTCAAGATCAAGATCCTCGGCACTCAGATGCACTCGAGCGTCTCGGACCGGCTTCCGGCTATCAACGCCACCGTCGAGATGGCCCGCCTCATCGACCGCATGGACAGGGAGTTCCGGGACCGGGTCACCTTCGAGCCCCATCCACTTTGCCCCCTCGGCCCGACCGTCAACGTCGGAGTCATGGCTGAAGCAGGCGTCTTCTACGGCGTGTACCCGGGCAACGCAGAGTTCGCCTGCGACATTCGCACCCTGCCGGGGATGTCCCAGGAGCAGCTCGAAGCCGACATCAGAGGATTCCTCGACGACGCGATGCGTGACGACTCGGATCTGAGGGCCGAGCTGGACTTCGAGATTTGGGTGCCGCCCACCGAGATCGCCCCCGACAACCCGGCCGTTCGGGCCTTGCAGGCGGCGGCCGCAGACATTCTCGATGAGCCGCCCCGCCTCGACGCCTTTCCCGGAGCCACCGACGCTCCGCACTTCCAGCTCACCGCCGGCATACCGACGGTCGCCGCCTTCGGTCCCGGTTTGCTGCCGCGGGCACACAGCCCGAATGAGCACCTGGCGGTCGACAGCATCGGGCAGGCGTCGAAGATCTATGCGCTGGCGGCCTGGCGCTATCTCAGCGAGGGATGATGCCCGTCGACAGCCATGAGCTGTGCCGGCGTTTTCGGGAGCTGTATCTGCCGGCTGTGTGCGACGCGATGTACGGCCTCGGACTGCCTGAGAGGGTGCTGCCGAGTGTGTTGAGACCCCTCTTCGACGATCAGCGCATGGTCGGATCCGCGTTCACCGTTCAGGGCAGGGCGACCCAGCAGCGGGATTGGGACGAAGGCATCGACCGGATCGCCTCCTACCTGCAGGTCTTCGAGCGGCTGCAGCCCGACGACGTCATGGTGTCGGTGAACCCCGACAGCCATGTGGGTCATTTCGGTGAGCTGACTGCGAACTCGGCAAGAGCCCACGGGTGCGTGGGCGTTGTTCTCGACGGCAACCTGCGCGACATTCAGGGTCTGCGCGAGATCGGGTTTCAGGTGTTCTACCGCGACTTGTCGCCCCTCAACGCCATTGGGCGTTGGGAGATGGAAGGATCACAGCAGCCGGTGTCGATAGGCGGAGTCACCATCCACCCCGGAGACATCATCTTTGGCGAGTTCGACGGGATCCTCGTCATTCCGCGAAGCGAGGCGGAGCGGGTGCTGCTGCGGGCCGAGGAGATCGTGGGTGCCGAACGGCAGGTGCGCGCCGAAATGCAGACCGGCGTGGCTCCGCTGTCCGCCTTGGAGCGCCATGGCCACATCTGAGGGCCCGGTCTCGGTCGTGATACCGCAGATGGGGGTCGTTGAGAACGTGTTGGTCGTCGAGTGGCTCCGCTCCGCCGGCTCGATCGTTGCCGCCGGCGAGGAGATCGTCATCATCGATACCAATAAGGCCGAAGTGCAGCTCGAGGCGCCGGCCGCCGGGATGCTGGAGATCCTGGTCCCGGCCGGTGACGATGAGGTGCCGGTGGGGACGGTGATCGGGCGTGTCGCCCCGGCGAGCAAGCCGTGATGACCGACCCTCTGCGGGAACGCTTCGGGCTCGGAGGCAAGGTCGCCGTGGTCACCGGAGCAGCCAGCGGGCTCGGCAAGGCGATGGCGACCGGCCTTGCCGACGCAGGAGCGTTCGTTCTATGTGTCGACATCGACCAGCCGGCGTTGGACGAGGCGGTGTCGCTGATCGGAGACGTCCGGAGCCGGGCCGTGACCGCAGACGTGGCAGACGTATCTGCAGTCGAGGCGATCGCTGAGGCAGCTCTGGGTCTCGCCGGCGCCGTCGACATCCTGGTCAACAGCGCCGGGATAGGGGGCAGGGGCCCGGCGGTCTCCTACCCCAGCGATTTGTGGGACCGGGTGCTGGCGGTGAACCTGTCGGGAAGTTTCAACATGTGCCGGGTCGTTGGACGCCACATGGTGGATGCCCAACGTGGCTCCATCATCAACATCGCCTCGGTGGGCGGCATCGCCGGTTACCCGGGCAGCGTCGGCTACCAGGCATCCAAAGGAGGCGTTGTGCAGATGACCCGCTCTCTGGCCATCGAATGGGCACCCGCAGGGGTTCGGGTCAACGCCATCGCCCCGTGCCAGTTCGAGACGCCTGTAGTGCGGCGTCAATGGGCCCGCGAACCGGAGTTGGGTGAGTTTTTTCTCGCTCGGACGCCGCTGGGAAGACACGGGCTGTCCGACGACATCGTCGGCCCGGCCGTGTTCCTCGCCTCGGACGCCTCCGCAATGGTGACCGGACACGTGCTCGCCGTAGACGGCGGCTATCTGGCGCAGTGAGCGGCACAACTCTTCCGGCCGAGGTGGGAGCCGACTCGGCCCTCGGTATGCACCGCACGATGGTCAGGATCCGCAGATTCGAGGAGCGGGTCCAGGAGCTATTCACCGAGGGCAAGCTTCCAGGTTTCGTTCACCTCTACCTCGGGGAGGAGGCCATCGCCACCGGCGTGTGCGCCGCGCTGCGAAGCAGCGACTACATCACCTCCACCCACCGCGGTCATGGGCATGCCATTGCGAAAGGGGTTTCGATCAACAG
>CAZIEQ010000262.1:0-3611 GCA_964538725.1 uncultured Acidimicrobiia bacterium
CGTATCCATCGCTTCCCGGTTGCGATTCACCGCACCGAGGAACGCGCCGCGCTCCCAACCCAGCGCATCACCCGCCGCCTCAACCCACTTCGCTATATCCGCCATGCGAGGAAGTCGATCAAAGTGAACAGATTCCCGGCACCGCAAAGCACAGGCCACCGCGCCGAATATCGCACCCAACACACCCGGACGAATCTTTTCATATTGCGCCTTAAGTTCGCGCTCATCCAGCCGTTTCTCATCACTGATCGGATTGAGCCGGAGTAAGAATGCCCGGCTTGCAAAGTCGCCCCGTGTCGTGATTTTATCAATTCCGGTCCGCATTATCGGGCGGCCTATTATTATTATAATTTTTTTCATATCTTGATACAATTTGCGCTTGCCCCACTCTCGCGCCCCCGCCATCGCATGGTCCCGTCCCTTGCCGACTTCGCATGCCTGCGGGAGAAGCTCATCGTCGAGATCGACGGCCAACTCCATTCCCCGGTTCGGGACGCCGCTCGTGACCGGTGGTTCGCCGCCAGGGGTTTCCGCACTCTGCGTATCGACGAGGACGACGTGCTGCAACGTCTCGATGATGTCGTCGGGTGGATCGCCGCTGAGATCGCCGAGCCGGGCTCAATGCTCGATCCGCCACAGTCCTCCTAATCCTCCCCTGCGAGCGAAGCGAGACGGGGGAGCATTTGTTCGAGCGGCGACAGTCCTCCTAATCCTCCCCTGCGAGCGAAGCGAGACGGGGGAGGTGCCTCCGAAGGAGGCGGAGGGGGCCGGGTCCGGCCGTAGGCCGGAGGCGGAGGGGGCCGGAGCGTCTCCTAGCCCGGCAGGCGGCCGATGCGCTCGGCGATCAGGTCGAAGTAGCCGTCGGCGTCGATGTCGTGCATGACGAGGGCGTTGGGCTGGTTGTCGGTGACTCCCCACCAGTCCATGACGGTCATGCCCATCGTCAACTCGGAGGAGGTTTCCACCGCTACGTGGACCCGTTTGCCGGTGAACAGGCCCGGTGCCAGCAGGTAGGCGATGACGCACGGGTCGTGCAGCGGACCGCCCGGCGTGTCGTATTTGCGCTTGTCCCAGCGGTCGTAGAAGGACAGCATCCCCACCACCGCCTCCGCCACCGGACCGTCGACCGCCTCCAGCTTGGCCATCTGGTCGGGGGTGGTGCGGGCCTTGTGGGTCACATCCAAAGGCATCATGACGATGTCGATGCCGCTGCGGAACACGATGTCGGCGGCGTGGGGGTCGCTGAGGATGTTGAACTCGGCCGCCGGGGTGGTGTTGCCGCCTTCGAAGAACCCGCCGCCCATCATCACCAACCCGGCCGCCCGGGCCGCAACCGCAGGCTCTCTACGCATCGCCAACGCGACGTTGGTCAGCGGGCCCAACGTGCACAACGTGACGCTGTCGTCCTCTGCTCCCATCACTGTCTCCACGATCACCTCGGGGGCGTAACCCGCATGCAGAGACCGCGAAGGGGGCGGCAGGTCGGCGCCGTCGATGCCGCTGGGACCGTGCACATATTCGGCGGTGATCGGCGGCCGCACCATGGGGCGGGCAGCACCCGCATAGACGGGGACTCCGGGCCTGGCGGCCAGTTCGACAAGCCGCAGACAGTTGTCGGCGGTGCGTTTCAAAGGCACGTTTCCGGCAACCGCGGTGACGGCAACCACATCGAGATCTTGCGGTGATGCCAGCGCCACCAACAGGGCGACGGCGTCGTCCTGGCCCGGGTCGGTGTCTATCAGTATGCGCCGCGGCATCGGGTCACGTTACCGCCGCCGCGCCGCCTCAGGTGACGGACCGTGCTGTCTAGCCGCGGCTGTGCGCCTCGGCGACGTATGCCCCATTGCGGCCTGGAGGTGTGGCGCCGGCACCGCGGTAGTAGGCCCATCCGACGGGTAGCAGATAGGCGAAGTAGGCCACTACCCGGATCCGTTCGGGGTTGGGGTTCCAGCCGAACAGCCCCTTCATGAAGTCGTGCCAGGTGTGGCCTTCGGTCCACGGACCCGATGCGACCTCCCACAGCGGAGTGGCGACGGCGGACCATTCGATGTCGAAGAACTCACGCAGCTCGTGGATGCCTTTGGCGAACAGGCCGGCTGCGAACAGGATCAGCAGCGCACCGGTCCAGTTGAAGAACTTGCGCAGGTCGATCCGGTAGCTGCCTGTGTAGAGGGCGAAGCCGAGGAGGGAGGCGACTCCGAGGCCGATGAGGCCACCGACGACCACCTGTGTCCCCGAGGATCCTTCCGCCTCGGCGCCCACTAGGAACAGCACCGTCTCGAAGCCTTCACGGGCGACGGCGATGAAGGCGACCGCGGCCACGGCCAGCGGAGACTGGGCGAGAGCCGTGTCGATGCGGCTGTGCATGCGCCCGTGGATGCTGCGGGCATGGCTGCGCATCCAAAAGATCATCCAGGTGAGCACGGCAACGGCGGACAGGGCGAGGACGCCTTCCACCAGTTGCTCGGTCTTGCCTTCGAAGTCGCCGACGACTGTGTGGAAGACGACACCGGCGACGATGCACACTCCAGCAGCGGCCACGGTGCCTTGCCACACGGCTTTGAACGACTCGACCCGCCCCGACTTTTTCAGGTAGGCGAAGATGATGGCGAGGACCAGTGAGATCTCGAGGCCTTCGCGCAGTGTGATCAGCAGGCCGGCACCCATAATCGGAAATGATGTTAGGTCAGCCGTCAAACCTATGCAAAGTACCCTTGACAGATACGTGCAGCCCAACCTGACATGGAGGGCTGGGGTGCGGGGGTGTCTGCCATGGGGGGTCGGCGGCGGCGGGCCGGTACGATGGATGTGTGAAAGCCAGCGAGTATCGCACCTCCTATAGGGAGTACACCGCCGCCATCTTCGAGTTGGCGGAAGAGGGCATTCCGGTGATCAGGGCCCGCATCGCCGAGTGGCTGGGCATCAGCCGCCAGGCGGTCACCGAGGTGGTGCGGCTGATGGAACAGGAGGGCCTGGTGTCGACGGCAGGCCAGCAGATCTCCCTCACCGACGAGGGCCGCCATCTGGCGGAGGTGATCGTGCGCCGCCACCGCCTCGCCGAGCATTTCCTCTCCGAGGTGTTGGGGATGGCGTGGGTGAAGGTGCATAAGGAAGCCGAAGTGTGGGAACAGATCATCTCCGACGATGTGGAGGCCGCCATGTGGCGTCACCTCGCCGATCCCAAGACGTGTCCCCACGGCAACCCGATTCCCGGCGCCGGTTACAAGGCGCCGCCGATCAAACCGGTGTCGCAGATGGAGACGGGGGAGACGCGGACGCTGGAGCGCATCTCCGAGGAGTTGGAGCTGGACGCCGACATGCTGGGCTTCCTCGACGAGTCCGGCCTGCGTCCCGGAGCGGAGGTCGTCGTGCGTCAAAAAGCGCCGACGGGCACCCTCACCGTGCAGGCCACCGGCGAGCAGGCGGTCGGGCTGGGCATGTTCGCCGCCGAGCGGATCTTCGTCGCCGCCGGCTGATCTCAGAGCAGCGCCGCCACCTCTTCACGCGACGGCAGCGACGGCTGCGCTCCTGCCCGGGTGACGGCGACCGCACCCGCAGCCACCCCCCATTCGACGGCGTCTTCCAACTCTGCACCGTCGGCGAGGCGGGCG
>CAZIEQ010000263.1:0-3580 GCA_964538725.1 uncultured Acidimicrobiia bacterium
GTTGCTGAAGGTGATGGAAGCAGCCGTCGACTTCTACAACGAGCGCCTCCGCAGCGGTGGGGATGCCGGTTCGGCCCGCCGCTACCTGCGAGGCCGCGGTTACGACGCCGACGTGGTCGCCAAGTACCGCCTCGGTTTCAGTCCCGACGATTGGTCGGACCTGTTCGACGTACTGCGCTCGAAGGGCTTCGGTTCGCGGGCCATCATCGCCGCCGGTCTCGCCAAGCGCAGCAGCACCGGCCGTACCATCGACATGTTCCGTGGCCGGGTCATGTTCCCGGTGTACGACATCCGGGGTGACGCCGTCGGTTTCGGCGCCAGGCTCCTCGACGGTGACGGCCCTAAGTACATCAACTCGCCTGATGGCATGCTGTATCACAAGGGTCAGCTGCTGTACGGGCTCAACTGGGCGAAATCCGACGTAGTGCGCCTTGGCGAGGCGATCGTCGTCGAGGGGTATACGGACGTAATCGCGGTGCAGACCGCAGGCGCCGGGGGGGCGGTCGCCACCTGCGGCACCGCGCTGGGCGCCGATCATCTGGACCTGCTGCGCCGTTTCACCAACCGGGTGGTGCTGGCCTTCGACGCCGACGCCGCTGGGGCGGGAGCGTCGCTGCGAGGAGCGGACCTGGACACCGAGCTCGACCTGCGGGTTGCCGCGCTGCCGGCGGGTGCCGACCCGGCCGACATGGTGCAGGCGGGGGAGGTGGAACGCCTGCGCAAGACGTTCACCGCGTCCCTGCCACTCCTCGAGTTCACCCTCGAAGAGGCGCTGCGACGGTTCCCGCTGGACGAGGTCGAAGGTCGAGTGCGGGCGGTGCGGGCAGGAGCCGAACTCGTCGCCCGACATCCAGACCCGTTGATACGCAAGGAGTACGCAGCCTGGCTGGCCCGCCGCACCGGGCAGGACAACGCTACCGTCACCCGGCTGGTGGGGGACGTTGGTGCCGGCCGTCGTGCCGCGTCGCGGCGGCCCGATCAGCGACAGCCCAACCGAGAACCGGCACCGACGGGTCGTCTCGCCGCCGAGCGGGAAGTGCTCCGGTTGCTGGCGGCCAACGACACTGTCGCCCGTACCTGGGAGGTCGATGAGTCCTGGTTCAGCGACCCCGCCCATGCCGCCGTCTTCACCGTCCTGCTTCCCATTTTGGATTCGACTTCGCCGGGGGAGGATGTCAACGTGGGTGCCGTGGTGGCAGCCGGCGGGGATGGGGCCGTTCTGCTCGCCGCGCTGACGGCAGATCCCCGACCGGTCGGAGATCCCGACGAGGTGAGGCGAACCCTTCAGGTCCACCTGCTGAACGACCGAATCGAAGAGGTGAAACGTAAGCTGGACTCGTTGTCGCCACAAGCGGAGGACTATTCCCGACTGCTGCGCGACCTGATAGAACTCGAGCGGCGGCGGGTTGACCCTGGAGGCCGAGACTGAGCGACATCGACAGCGCGATCGACGCCCTGGTGAAACGAGGTGTGCAGCGTGGCTTTCTGCTCGCCGCCGAGGTCGTCCAGGATCTCGGTGATGCTGAAGCTCCGCCGGAGGCATTCGAACAGGCAGTCGATGCCCTGCGCGCTGCCGGTGTGGAGCTGCGCGAAGGTGATGACGACGTCCTCGACTCCACCGACCTGACCTCGGACATTCCCGGCTCGGTGTCGGACCCGGTGCGGATGTACCTGCATGAGATCGGCCGCTATCCGTTGCTGACCCCTCAGCAGGAGGTCGAGTTGGCGATGCAGGTCGAGGCCGGCCTGCGGGCCGACGAGAAACTGGAAGAGTTCGGCGGCCTGCTGGGCGCCGAGGAACGGGGGATTCTGGAACGGACCGGGAGGAATGCAGATCGGGCTCGCAAGCGGCTGGTCGAAGCCAACCTTCGTCTCGTCGTGTCGATCGCCAAGAAATACGTGGGCCGTGGGTTGGGACTGCTCGACCTGGTCCAAGAGGGCAACCTTGGTTTGATCAGGGCGGTGGAGCGGTTCGACTACCGCAAAGGCTTCAAGTTCTCTACATATGCCACTTGGTGGATCCGCCAGGCCGTCACCAGGGCCCTGGCCGACCACGGGAGAACCATCCGGGTGCCGGTGCACATGGTGGAGACGATCAACAGGTTGGCCGCCGTGCAGCGATCGCTTCACCAAGAGCTGGGCCGGGAGCCTTCCATCGAAGAAGTCTCCAAAGAGCTGGAGATCGAGCCTTCCAAAGTCACCGAGCTGCGGCGCATCGCCCAAAAGCCCGTGTCGCTGGAGTCGCCGCTGGGGGAGGATGACACCACCATCGGCGATTTCGTGGAAGATACCGACGCCGAGGTTCCGGTACAGGCGGCAGAGTTCAAGCTACTCCAGGAGTACCTGCAACTGGCGTTGGAGGGCCTGTCGGATCGGGAGCGGATGGTGATCGAGATGCGGTTCGGTTTGGCAGACGGCCGTCCCCGCACGCTGGAGGAGGTCGGCGCCGAGTTCAAAGTGACCCGGGAGCGCATTCGCCAACTGGAGATGAAGGCGCTTGCGAAGCTACGCCATCCACGCCGCCGTCAGCAGCTGGAAGGCTACTTGGGGTCCTGATCGTCGACCGCGCGGTGGCGGATCTTCTCCGACGCTCCCTGGAGACCTGTGCCGACGACGGCGCCTGCAAGGTCGGCTGCAGCCTTGGCACGGCCGGCGAGGTCCTTCACCCTGGGGTCACCGCACATTGAGCGACATGCACCCATGATCTCGTCGTAGCGCTCCCGTCCCGCCTTCGCCCCGAGCACGTAGCCGACGGCGAGGCCCACCAACACGCCTGTCTTGAACTTCATGGCCCCGATTGTGCCACAGACCGCCCTAGTACCATCCGGCGCCGTCTTCCGGGGTAGCTCAATCGGCAGAGCAGCGGACTGTTAATCCGTTGGTTGGGAGTTCGAGTCTCCCCCCCGGAGCTCGATGTCGCCGTCGTTGTCGGAGTGGTTGCCGTCGGATCATCTGGCCTAGTTCATCGTCGATGTGGTGGCCGAGTTGGATCTGTCCGGGTTCTATCGCGTGCTGCGGGCCGATGGTCGCACCCTTACATCGGGCTACCAGTGGGACGGAGGAGTCTCAACGAAGAGCTGCCGATTGGGGGAGCTTTCGAACGCCATTCACCTGCTATCTGTGCGATGTTGCCGTACACGAAGGGCAGATAGACACGGCGGATCCGAGTGGTGACGGGGCGCGGACGCCCCTTGCGGCGGGGTTCATGGCGTTTACGACAAGCAACGTCAAGCTTCGGGTGGCCGCAGATCGCCAACCTCGACGGTGGTGATATCGACCACGATCAGCCTTTCACGGCAGAGGGTCAATCGTACCCGGCGGCTCATGTTGAACAGCCCGTTACCAACAGGCCTCGAGCTCGTCCTAGTGGAGCCTGCTCCATTCCCGTATGAGGCGTTGGGCTCGTCGAGGGAGGTCGCCGTCCAGAAGAGTGCCGTCGAGGGCGATCCTGGCGCTGTGTCCCGAATAGCGCGCATGGAAGTGTGGTGGGTGGTGGTCGCCGAAGAACATGAGGATGGTGATTCCGTAGAAGGAGCTGATCCGCGGCACGAAGGCAGCATACGGAGCGGGTGTCACCGAT
>CAZIEQ010000264.1:0-3547 GCA_964538725.1 uncultured Acidimicrobiia bacterium
CGCGTGGTAGCCCAGGAGGCCGCCCAGCGGGCCGGCGGCGGCGGCCGCATAGGCGCCGTTCACCGCGTCGACGTCGACGTCGCGCCCGACCTCGGCCACCAAATCGGTGATCGAGCCGTCGATCACCGGAACCCGCAGCGCCTTCGCCGCCAACCTTCCTTCCAGTTCCGGGAGTACCTTGCCGACGGCGTTGGCAGCACCGGTGGACGTCGGGATGATGTTGGCCGCAGCGGCCCGGGCTCTTCTCAGATCGCTGTGGGGAAAGTCGAGGATGCGCTGGTCGTTGGTGTAGGCGTGCACGGTGGTGAACATGCCCCGCTCCACACCGAAGGCTTCGTGCAGCACCTTGATCATCGGAGCCACACAGTTGGTGGTGCACGAGGCGTTGGAGATGATCTTGTGCCGGGACGGGTCGAGCCCGTCGTCGTTGACACCCAACACGATGTTGTAGTCGGGTTCACCCTTCATCGGCGCCGAGACGACGACCCACTCCGCACCGGCCCGGCGATGTTTGCCGGCCGATTCCGGAGTGCGAAAGACCCCTGTGCTTTCGATCACCAAATCCACGCCGAGGTCACGCCACGGCAGCGCCGCCGGGTCCCGTTCGGCGAGCACCAGGAACTCATCGTCGTCGACCACCAAGGTGCCCTCCCTGGTGTCGACTCTGCCGGTGAAGCTGCCCAATACCGTGTCGTAGCGCAGCAGGTATCCCAGCGTCGGCACGTCGGTGAGGTCGTTGACGGCGACGATGTCGAAGTCGGGCCGGCGGGCGTGGGCGGCGCGGAAGAAGTTGCGGCCGATGCGGCCGAACCCGTTGATGGCGACTCTCATATCGGTTGGCTCCTTGCGTCGAAGACCCCGCCCTCGGGTCCTATCAGGGAACTCAAGGCGAGGCCGAGTTGTATCGGGTCGTGCAGCGGCAGGCCGACAGGCTGCCGGCACAAGTCGGCGAGAACGAGCCGGCTGCCGATACGCTCAGCGGCGGCATCGTCTATGCGCACAGGCTCCAACGGCGCGTCCACTGCCAGGTCGGATTCCTGAGCGACGATAACATCCGGCGGCCGCAGGCCTCCCACCTCCATCAACGCCTGCATGTGGCTCTCACCGCTCATCGCGATCGTCTCCCCATCCTGGGTCATGAGGTTGGCGACCCACACCAGCTGCGCCTGGGAGCGGTTGACTGCCGCTGCCAGATCCCCCACCGTCAGAGGTGCGATGAGCGACGTGTACAGGCTCCCCGGGCCGAGCACGATCTGGTCGGCCTCAGCGACAGCTCGTATCGCCCGCGGGTTGGCCGGCACCCCGGGGGGCAGCAGCCGCAGATCGGTGAGCATGCCGCGGGCACGGGCCACCGCAAGCTGGCCGGTCACCGTCGTGCCGTCCACCGTCGCCTCCATGTGGAGTCGCTCTTGGGCGGCGGGAATCACTTCACCGACCGCGCCTAGATACCGTTCGGCGGTGCGCACCGCCGCTTCGAAATCGCCGTGCAGTTCGGTCCACGCCGCCAGTAGCAGGTTGCCCAGGCTGTGCCCGGCGACGTCGCCTGCATGAAAGCGGTGTGCAAACACTTCTCGCCACGGTGACTGCTCGGCGGCCAGTGCCAGCAGACACATGCGAAGGTCCCCGGGAGGCGGCATGTCGACCACGTCGGCGAGCCGTCCCGACGAGCCGCCATTGTCTGCCACCCCGACAACGGCAGTGATCCGCCCGGCGTAATACTTGATGGCCTGCAGCGCCTGGGCGAGTCCGTGACCACCGCCGATGGCAACCACCGCAGGCCCGCTCAGGTCGGCCTCCAGATCGACGAACACCCTCTCCGTCTGGGTTTCGCTCACAGATCCATATCCCGGTGGCTGACGGTGGCGTCGAAGCCGTTGGCTTCCAACCAGTCTGCCAGCTCCTCGGTGAGGGCCACCGAGCGATGCCTGCCCCCTGTGCAGCCGACGCCGATGCCCAGGTAGGTCTTGCCCTCGGCGGTGAAGCGGGGCAGGAGAAAGTCCAGCATCTCAGTTGTCATGTCGAGAAACCGGCGGGAGTCTTCATTGGAGAGGACGAACTTGCGCACCGCTTCGTCACGGCCGGTGAGGTCCCGCAGCTCCGGCTCCCAATAAGGGTTGGGGAGGAAGCGCACGTCGAAGAGCAGATCGAGGATGCGTGGCAGTCCCCGCTTGAATCCGAACGAGGTCAACGCCACGCGGAGATGCCGGCGCGACTTGCCTTCCCGGTAAGCGTCCTCGAGGGCATTCCGTAGTTCGTGGGGCGTCAATTCGCTGGTGTCGATGATGCGGTCAGCCAGCTCCCGCAAGCCGAGCAGAGCCTCCCTTTCCAGGGAGATCGACTCGCCCAGGGTGGCACCGTCGACGGGATGGGGTCGGCGATGCTCCTCGTAGCGGCGCAGCAGTGTGGCATCGTCGGCATCGAGGAACAGCAGCGTCGTGTCGAAACCAATCCCGTTGAGGCGATACATGGCCTGTTCCAGCTCCTCGAACGACATGGCGGCACGGGTGTCGACGACAACTGCCAGCCGTGCACGGGGACGTTGCAAAGCTCCCGTGTGGTCGACCACTTCCTGCAGCAGTCCGGGGGGCAGGTTGTCGACGACGAAATAGCCCAAATCCTCGAAGACTTTGGCAGCGAGTGATCTCCCCGCCCCCGACATGCCGGTGATGACGACCAGCGAACGCACCTCACCCATATGACGCCTCCATGGCGAGCAGAGACGCTTTGGTTGCCACACCGCCGGCGTATCCCCGCAGGGTGCCGTCACTGCCAATGACCCGATGGCACGGAATGACGGGGGCAAACGGGTTCGACGCCATAGCGGCGCCCACGGCCCGCGCCGCCCCGGGACGGCCTGCAGCGGCGGCAACCTCGCCGTATGTCATCGTCTGCCCCGGCCGGATGTGCGCCACGACTTCGTAGATGGTCCGGGTGAGTGGTGTCGATCCGGCAACGAGACACAGCCCGGGATTGGGCAGGAAGCTTGCTCTCCCCTCGTAGTAGGCCTCGAGGCACTCCACCCAGCGAGCCGCCGCAGCAGGTGCCGGAGAGCCGCCGCCTGCGGCGCCGACGCCTTCCCCGCAGCCGGGGATGACGGTACCTACCATCTGTGTGCCGTCGTGGAGCACCCAGCCGTTCCCATACGCGGTGTGGAACTCAGCTGCTGACAGCGGCATCGGAAGCCTCCTCATGCAGAGCCTCATACAAGTCGCCCGCCACCCGGGAAGGGAGGATCTCATTCAACTCACCCGAGGACGCCTGCCGGATCCTCTTCAACGAGCCGAACCGCCGCAGGAGCGCCTTCTTGCGTGTTGGGCCGATCCCGGGCACCGCGTCCAGGACCGAATCCACCATCCGCCTGCCCCGCCGGATGCGGTGATAGTCAACGGCGAAACGGTGGGCCTCGTCGCGCACCCTCTGCAGCAGATACAGGGACTCCTCACCGCGTGGGATACGCAGCGGGTCGGCTCTGCCCGGCAGGTACAACTCTTCCATACGGTTCGCAAGACGCACCGCGGGCATGTACAGCCCCAGATTCTCGCGGCGT
>CAZIEQ010000265.1:0-3541 GCA_964538725.1 uncultured Acidimicrobiia bacterium
GCTTCGTCGTAAGGGCGAATCCGGTGGTCCATGGCTGCCAGCATCGCACGATGGTCACGGACGAGACATCGATTATCAAATCCCCGGGTGATGAGCTCAGCTGCTCAAGGCTTCGAGTTCGCTTTCGGTGAACAGGAGACCTGATATTGAGTCAGCGAGTTGACGGCCTCCCAAGTTGGTGAGACGAGTGGAGGGCACGCCGAGGTGGACGTAACTCTGAATGCCGAGTATTTGCGATCCGAGCATCAATCCGGTGATGCCTCGCGTCGATCCGTCTGCCACGTCGAGTCGTGTTGCCTCCACGAAGGCGACGGCGGGCTGTTCGAGCATGGCGCCAAGCGATGGCTCCAACCTGTATCGGCCGTCGACCATTTCAAGCGCTCCCGCCGCAATCATCCGACCGAGTTCGACGGCAACGCGCGCTGGATCAGCGTGTAAGGAATCTGCCGCTTCAGAATCCAACACAACCAGCGATGCGGCAAGAGTCATGTTGCCCAGGTCCGCTCGCGCCGATTCGGCGATTTCGTCGAACGAGTGGGACTCGCCCGCACCAAGCCGCGCCATCACACCGGCGAGGAAATGGCCGGCGGCCGGAATGAGCAGATCGAGGCCGGCGGGATCGGACGTCTCGACGTCGAAAGATTGGCGGATCGCAACGAGTAGATCGCCTCGGCCAAGGGGGAACAGAATCTCCAACACGTCGGGGTGGGCAACCAGGCCCACTCGATGTCCGGCTACGTTGGCGACGGTCAACTTCGCCTCTCTGTCGGATTTCATCGAATGAAGATGAAAGACCTCTTGTGGTTGAGCGAGAGTCGAGAGGGCGAGAGCCAGGGTGGCATTGGTACGAAGGCCGGATTCGTCGCGGATAATCAGTCCCGCTTCCTCCATCTCGACCTCCGATGTGGAGTCCGGATCCAGTCCGGCGAGGAATGGTGACAGCGGGGACGACGGGGCCAACGTCACCCCGGCCAGTTCCAGGAGAGCCGCGGCGTTCACGGGGCGGACATCAACTGATAGATGCGTCATCAGCTCCACCCCATCCAATCGCTGACGTTTCGTCCGTACTCGGCCAAACCCGCCTGGGCATCACTTACATATTGGACAGGATCGGTTGCGAACTGATTCACCTCATGCGCGATTTCGGAGTATCCCTGGCTGATCATGCCGAGGTCGCCGCGACGGGAAGTGGTCTGGAAGTGGTCGACAGCTTCACCGATCGCAGTTTGGGGGTGACGGAGGATGTCGGCACCGACCTCGCCAAGTGCGGTGAAGGCGTCGGACGCAGCTGCGCTCGGATCGGCGGCGACGTTCGACGCGCCGCTGGCAATGTGGTCCAGGCCCTGCAAGGGCGTTCCGTATCGTCCACTGGCCACGTCGGCCTGGAATGAGCTGGCCTGGTCGCTTGCCGCGGCCAAGTGGTCGCCTATCGTGGTGGAAGCGGAGCTGTCGTATTGCCCGTCGGCAATGTTGGACATTTCTTGGACGGCTCTTGCATATCCGGCGTAGGGGTCGACTCCGGGACGGTCAGCGACATCATTGACGAAGTCGACGAAATCGCCTTCGCCTCCCATGGCCGCTCCAATGCCCTGATATGCGGTGACCACTGTGTTGGCTGCCATTTGCTCCGGCATCAGATTGCTGAGGCCTCCCGGCAGAAGCGAGTTTGCTACCAACGACCCTCCGATGTTGGTGACTGTGCTCGACGACTGGGTGAGGCCAACACCGATCTCCTGCGCTGCATTGGCGGCCACGTTTCCGGCTGTCGTCTGGGTGACACTCACGCCGAGAGCCTCCGTCGGCGACATGTGGTTCTGCGTGACGTTGGTGTGGAAATTGTTGGCCACGTCGAGCGCGTCGCCCACGAGGGCGGCGGCGGTCGACGCTCTTGAACCACTGCTCGCCTCCGGTATGCCGGGGCGGTTCGGAGCGTGTGCGTCAATGGTTGTGCGGGGTGCGTCTGCGTCGACGGGTGGTTGGGCGTCGACAGTTGGGGCTGTGGGGTCGACGGGTGGTTGGGCGTCGACAGTGGGGCGGGGTGCGTCGGCGTCGACGGTTGCCCGTGGAGCATCGGCGTCGACGGTTGCAGCTGGGGTCTCTCCGCCGGTCGGTGGTCCAGGTTCGGAAGGCGGCTGCACTCCCGCCGCCGCCTGATCTCCTGGAAGTCCGCTCTGCAGATAGTCCGGGGGTGGAGCGACACGTGGCGCTGATCCATCGCCGAGAGGCGTCAAGTTCGGGTCCGGTGACGGCCCGGGGCTTCCCCCACTATCCGGCACACGGTTGATGAGGTCCTCGCTGGGTGTGTTGGTGATCGCGTTGCCACGAGCATCGGTGCCTGCCACGGGAGCGGCTGGTTGGGTGTCTACTCCAAGCACCTGCCCGGTGTCCGGGTCGATGAATCCAGGGCGCGTTCCGCCTCCGCCGCCTCTCGTGCTGGTGATCTCCCTGGGGATCGGATCGTTTGTCCACATCGTGCCGTTCGCGTCTATTTGTCCGATCAGCTGTCCGGACGGGCCGTGTATTTCCCCGTTTGGTCCCGCACCGACTCTGTCCCACTCTGCCCTGACATCGGCGGGTAAGCCGACCCGCGCACTGGCCGGAACGGGCGAGTCGGTATCGATCGGCGTCGCAGGTCGCGAGGGGCCGTCGGGCACCTGGACCAGGCCATCTCCGAACTGCACCGGTTGCGCCGGGCCCGATCCGATGCTCCTCGCATTGGGGTTCAGGCTCTCAATGGGCCCGACGTTGATTGTGTTGCCATCGACGTCGACGTAGATCGGTCGGCCGTTGTATCCGACCTCGCCGGTGCGTCGACCGATCACGGTGCCGTCACGGGAGCGCAAGGTGCCGTCGGCTGACTCTGTACCGACGACGGGGGTCCTGAACTGACCGGCGCCGGGCTGCACGATGCGCTGACCATCGGGTGTGTCAAGGGTGGTCATGGGGTTGCCGTCGACATCGGAGTAGGTCGTCTGAACGTTGCCGTCAGCATCGATTCGGTCGACTCTTCTCCCAATTTCATTTCCGCGCGCGTCGACCACTCGCCCGTCGGGTTGCTCTGTGCCCACAACCGAGCGTGACGAAGGTGCATCTCTCATCGGCTGGACGTTCCCGTGATCGTCGATGGTCGTGAACGTGGTCGAATCCGGATCAGAGGTGAATCCGATCATCTGCCCTCTCGTGTTCTGCACCGGAACGACGGGATTGCCCTCGATGTCGGTCATCTGAACCCGTCCCGAGGAGTCGACGTCGGTGGGGTCCCAGTGGCCGATCAGGTGGCCGTTGTTGTCGTAGACGTTGCCGTCAGGATTGAAGCCACTGGTGGGGCTGAAACGCATGTCCCCACCGGTGGGGGTCGATGCTCCAGCGGGTTGGCCGTTGATGGGGGGGGCTGTGGGGTCGGCGGGTGGTTGGGCGTCGATCGTGTGTGCTGCGGGTGTGAGGGGGGGAGGTGATTGTGTGCGCTGGCGCTGCCAGATGTGCGCCGGGCGGGTTTGGGGTGCCCACGCCCGCCATACCTCACCCGGCGAAAGCGCGCGAT
>CAZIEQ010000266.1:0-3506 GCA_964538725.1 uncultured Acidimicrobiia bacterium
GGGGCCTTCCGCCACCAAACGGGCGAGGCTGCCCGAACCGGGATAGTGGGGACCGTGGTCGTCGGCGTCCACCACCAGGGCGGTGGGTTTCGCCGCCGCCAGTGCCAGCGGTGCAACGGCACCGAGCATCTGATCCTGTTGTGTCCATATGGCGAGGGCGGGCATGCGACCACCTCCTCGTTTCGGCAACGTATGGGAGACACGAAGCCGCTACAAGGGGGACGTTGCGATCAAGGTCGGGCAAGCTGACCGTGCTCCCGCTGCGAGATTCGTACACTCGGAGCGTGCAACAGGCCGCCTTCTTCGACCTGGACAAGACGGTCATCGCCAAGTCGTCCACCCTCGCCCTGGGACGCCCCTTCTACGAGGCCGGATTCCTGGGTCGCCGGGCACTGCTCAGAGTGGCGATGGCCCAACTCCTCTACGTCCTCTTCGGTGCCGACTCGAAGCGGCTCGACAAGGCGCGGCGTGCACTGCAGAGGCTGACCAAAGGTTGGAAACGCGACGATGTCGAACAGCTGGTTCGCGAAGCCCTCACCGACGTGGTGGCGCCGCTGGTATACGCGGAAGCCCTGTTCCTCATCGACGACCATCTCCGTGCGGGACGGCGGGTGTGCCTCGTGTCGGCGAGCCCGGAGGAGATCGTTCGCCCCCTGGCCGAGTACTTCGGGATCCCCGAGGTCATCGCCACCCGGTCCCGGGTGGATGAGGAGGGACGCTACACCGGCGAGCTGGAGTTCTACGCATACGGTCCGGCCAAGGCCGACGAGATTCGGCACATCGCGGCTCGCGAAGGCATCGACCTGTCAGAGTCCTACGCCTATTCGGACTCCGCTACCGACCTTCCCTTGCTAGAAGCCGTGGGGCATCCGGTGGCGGTCAATCCCGACCGGGACTTGAAGAAGGTCGCAGTCGAGCGGGAATGGGAGATCCTCGACTTCACCAAGACCGTGAGCACGCGCGAGCGCCTGGCACACCCGGTGCCGATCATCTCCGGAGCGTCGGCGGTGGCGGTGGCGGGAGCACTGGCGGTGGCTTGGATGCTCCGCAAGCGCAGACCCCCCGCCCGGTGGTCGCTCTTCGGGTGAACACAGCGGGAGCGGACTCCCGCAGCGACGACAGCATTCGTCCGGCGGTCAATCGTCCACTTCGGCAGGTGGCACCATGTCGATGACGCCCGTTTCCGCCACCGCCTCCTGGATGAGACCGGTGCCGGGTGCCACCGCCTCCCTGCCCTCCAAGCCCTCGGCGCGAGCGGACTCGATCTTCGCTGTGGTCAGTCGGGGAACGGCGTAGATGAACACCAGGCCGTAGATCCCCGCCGCGATGAAGAACACCATGCGCAATGCCAGCTCCCGGCTGGTGGCCGCTTCGAAGACTGCTACGACGATCCCCCCCACGATTGCTCCCAGCGGCATCATCCCCCACCCGAAGAAGCGGTACACCGAGTTGACGCGCCCCAGCAGCTCGTCGGGGATGATGGTTTGCCGCAGCGAGACGGTGATCACATTCCACACAGTGCCCAGGAACACCCCTCCCAGCGTGGCGAGCCAAAAGACCGGCCACAGCGATGTTGCCCCTTGCACGATGAGAAACACGGCGCTGCCGACGATCGTCAGGTAGAGCGACGTACCGCTGCCCAGCGCCCTGCTGACTTTGGCGGCGAAGACACTTCCCAGCACCCCGCCGAGAGCGGCGCCGGTGCCGAGAATGCCGAACGTGGTGGCGTCCACATCCAGGATCTCCTGCGCGAAGAGGACGAATGTGGCGAAGGCCATCGTCGTCACCCCATTCATGAGGCCGAGGATGATCGCCATCGGACGCAGCAGCGGATGCCGCCACAACCAGCGGACCCCGTCGGCTATCTCGCGTCGCCACGAGATCTTTCCCATGGACCGAGTGGCTGAACCCTCGGCACGGAAGTTGCCCGCGATGAAGAAGACGAGACCTGCGGCGATTGCGAAGCTGCCGGCGTCGACGAAGAAGGGAACCGAGAATGCAATCGCCAGCAGGAACCCGCCGAGCGGCGGTCCCACGAACGAGTTGGCAACCATCTCGGCGCCCCACAGGCTGCCGTTGGCCCTCTCCAGGGCTGCGGGCTCGACGATGGCGGGCAGGATCGTCTGTGAGGAGTTGTCCCGCAGCACCTCTGCCATGCCGAACAGCACAGCCGACACGTACAACAACACCAGGTAGATGCCGGGCCCCAGCGTGAACACCCCAGCCGACACTTCGTCTCCGGTAGGAAGGCTGCTCTGGCCGGCCAGCACCGACACCGCGACGATGACGGTGAGTGCGGCCGCCACGAGATTCATCGAAACGATGATCCTGCGGCGGTCCAGGCGGTCGGTGATGACCCCGGCGGGAAGCGTGAACAACAGCCAGGGCAGCCGCTGGGCAACTGCGATCCCGGCGAGGAGCAGGGCGTTGCGAGTCACCGCGGACGCCAGCCACGGGTATGCGACCTGGGCAACCCCATCGCCCAGGTTGGAGATGACGCTGGCAGTCCACAGCCGCCAGTAGCGGGTGCCGAGTGGCGTCCTGGCGGGCGGGGAAGTCACTGGGCAATGATGCCATGCGGAATAGTCGCCACGGGTCGGCAATGGCACACCTTGGACCTCTGCCGGCGTACCCTTGGCCACTGCACCGCATGGAGAGACAGGTGGTGAACAACTCAACATCCTCGGATGCTGCCCCCGCCGCGGGACACCAGTCGCTGCTGAACCACATCCAGCATCATCTCGGGGAAGGTGAACGTGAGCTGAAGGGCCTGCGCTTCAAGATGAAGCTCACCTACTGGCTGATGCTCACCTTCTCGGCGGCGATGCTCACCACCGGGATCCTGCTGATTGTGCTACCCGCCATCTCCTTCTTCAGGGGAAACATCGAAGAGCTCACGTTCGGCATCCTCGCCGGTGCCGGCCTGGTCGGGCTCGGAGTCCTCTTCGCCTTCCGCCCGATGGAGCGCATACACACGCTGATGGCGCGCTTCTCATACACGACGATGGTGAAAGACTCCTTTCAATATCAAGTAGGAATCCGCCTCCTCGGGCTCGACATCGAAGACCGCGCCGCCCTCGAGGAGATCGCCCGCCAGATAGCCCAGGCAACCCGGTTCAGCATCGATCTGGGCCGGGAGGAAGTCCCCGTCGCCGGGCCGTGGGTCTGAGCCAACGACGGATCGCCACTGCCACACTGGTGGCGGTCGGAGGCGACCTGACGACGATGGATACCGACGTTGTCGTCAACGCCGCCAACGAACGCCTCGCCCACGGCGGCGGGCTGGCAGCGGCGTTGGTACGCGCCGGCGGGGAGCGGATCCAAGCGGAGTCCGATGCCTGGGTGGCGGCCAACGGGCCGTTGGCCGCAGGCACCGCAGCAGTGACCGGCGCCGGCCTCCTCCCCGCCGGCCACATCGTTCACGTTGTCGGAGCCCGTTACATGCGATCGTCTGACGAGCCTCAAAGGCTCGCGGGCGCGGAGACTGCCGCACTCGCAGCGGATAT
>CAZIEQ010000267.1:0-3499 GCA_964538725.1 uncultured Acidimicrobiia bacterium
CAGGAGCAACGCTCAACTTTTTTAGATGACCTTTCTTTCGAGAGCGTAGAAACGGCCAAACGAGCACGGAGAATAGCTGGCGACCGCACGGGTCGTGATACGGGTCGTCGTCGTCGGTGTGGGCGAAGTTGGTCGACGCGCCACATTGATGCTGCTCGGCAGCCCCGAGATCTCCATGGTGGGCACGGTCGGATTCCAAATCCAAGTGCCCGACGACCGGTTGATACCACTGTCCGGCGTCGGCGCGGCCGAAGACCCGTTGCATGCAGTCATGGCCGACAGCAACGACGCGGGTCTCGTGGAGGCCGCGGCCACCGGTGCAGCGGACCGCGGAGCCGCATTCCTGTCCTCCGCCGAATTCGACATTCGCCGCATGGCAATCGCTCTCGCCCGTCACGAACAGGCGCGTGCCCCTGACGCCTCCTCGCTGGTTGCGGGATACACCAGGCCCGGCAGGTCACTATCTAGAGGGACACCACTGCCGTTTCCGGAGCCTGTGGGGTCCCGCTGGGGACGCCTGGTCGAAGCCGGCGATGAGCTGAAACTGTGTGAGGCGATGGTCTCGGGGCCGTGGGGTGCGGTGACGTCGCTCGTGACCACGTCCGACGGCTTGACTCGGGCGGTGGGAGTGTCCGACCTCGCGGTGCGTCTGGACGCCTTCGCCCTCGCCGCTGCAGTGCTGACACCGGACAACATTCCGTCTGCCTACGTTGACACTCTGCTCGGCCTCGGCATGGAGGCTGCCGTCACCACAGTCCCTGAGGTGGAACGCAAGCGGCGCCGGACACGTTGACATTCAGATGCGCCGCGCCATGTTGTCCGCCGCCGCCCTGACACTGGTCGCCACCGCGTGCACGTCTGCAGCATCCGCAGGCGATCCGACGGCACCTACCACTCCAACCCCATCGACTGCACCCGCATCCAGCTTCGCCGGTACCGACCCAGCGCCCGAGTTTCCCGTTGGGCTCGACTGGCTGAACACCGATCGTCCCCTGGCACTCAGTCAACTGGCGGGCAAGGTGGTGCTCCTCGACTTCTGGACATATGGATGTATCAACTGCATCCACATCATCCCCGATCTGGAGCGCCTCGAGACCGAATTCCCCGATGAGCTGGTGGTGATCGGGGTACATTCGGCGAAGTTCGATCAGGAAGCCTCCACCGAGAACATTCGCCAGGTGGTGCTGCGTTATGACCTGCACCATCCGGTGGTCAATGATCGCGACTTCGAAGTGTGGAGAGCCTGGGGCGCCAACGCATGGCCGACGACGGTGCTCATCGATCCGGCTGGCAACATCGTCGGCGGCCATTCCGGAGAGGGCGTCTATGACGTCATGGAGCCGGTCATCCGTTCCCTGGTGGGAGAGTTCGACGATCGGGGCCAACTCGACCGCAGGCCACTCGACATCCGCCTCGAAAAAGAAGGCCTGCCGGAGACGATCTTGGCGTTTCCCGGCAAGGTGGAAGCCGACGTGTCCAGAGAGCGACTGTTCATCGCCGACACCAACCATCACCGCATCATCGTCACCGACCTCGAAGGCAACGTGCGCGCCGTGTACGGCAACGGCCAGCCAGGGTTACGAGACGGCGTCGGTGTGGGAGCCCGCTTCCAGGCTCCTCAGGGAATGGTGCTGGCCCCAGATGGTGAGACCCTATACGTCGCCGACACCGACAACCACGCGATACGTGCCATCACCCTTGCAACGGGGACAGTCACCACCATCGTCGGCGATGGGTTGCAAGCCTCCTACCCACCGACTGGTGGGGCCTTTTCCACCACCCGCCTCAGCTCGCCGTGGGATCTGGAGCTGGTCGGCGAGCGGTTGTTCGTCGCCATGGCAGGCAATCACCAGATCTGGGAGCTGAATCTGGATACGGATGCTGCCGCGCCGCTGGCGGGCAACGGTCGTGAGAGCACCCGCAACGGCAAACGTGATGAGGCGGAGCTGGCGCAACCCTCGGGGATCAGCCTCGGAGACCACGGCCGCCTGTATTTCGCCGACTCGGAATCTTCTGCGATCCGCTGGGTCGACATCGATCCTGCGGGAGGCGATGTCGGCATCCTCGCCGGAAGCGACCGCGATCTATTCGACTTCGGCGACGCCGACGGTGTCGGCACCGATGCCAGGTTGCAGCATCCTCTCGGAGTCTCCTTCACATCCGGAGCCTTGTATGTGGCGGACACGTACAACAGCAAGATCAAGGTGATAGACACCGCCACTGGTGCAACAACGACCTTCCTCGGTGAGACCGCGGGCTGGCGCGACGGCACCAGCCCACTCTTCTACGAACCGGGGGGCATCGACGTCGCCGGCGGCAGGCTGTGGGTGGCAGACACCAACAACCACGCTGTGCGCGTCGTAGACCTGGCGAGCGGTGCAACGACCACGATCCTCATCCGAGGCATCGAAGCGTTCACACCCAGCGCCGACGATGAGTCGTTCGCGGGAACCGTCGTTGTCACCGAGCCGGTGACGGTGGCTGCCGGCCCGGTGACGATCGACCTGGACATCACGCTGCCGCCTGGTCACAAAGTCAACGAAGAGGCACCGTCCTCGATGTCATGGACGGCTGAAGGCGGAGTGGAGTTTCCCGCCGGGCAGGACCAAACGCTGACCGGAACCCATTTCCCCGTGAGCTTCCCTGCGATCGTCGGTGAAGATGCCACCTCGCTGACGGGTGATCTCAACCTCATTTGGTGTTCCAACGACGCCGAAAGTCTTTGCTTCATCGAACAGGCACGGTTCACAGTGCCTCTTCTCGTGACCGGGAGGGGTGGCAGTCGGATCAGCCTCGCTCATTCGGTAACGTTCCCCGACATGTGATCATGCCTCCGGGTTCGGTCGTCGTGGAACCTGTCCTGCACACCATCTCCAGGTTGGCTGCACATCTGGGCAGACCCAAAGCCGGGCGGCACCGTATCGAAACCGGGCTCGATCGTCAGTCGACCTTCAGCTCGACAATCAGCTCCCCCGCCTCCTCGAGCTCCACTTCGAAGACACCACGTATGTCAGCGGTGAACCGCAGACTCTTCGACACCTCCGGCTGCAGCGTCAGAGCAAGGTCGTAGCCGTGCACATGGACCATCTCGGCGACGTCGCTGACGACGCGTATCTCAACCAGGGAGCCCCCTGCCACATCGACCCGCCTCGGAGGTGGAGTCACGTCGCCCTCCTGGAAACGGACATCCACCAATGTGTCTGCAGGAACGACTTCGCCTGGAACGACGAGCGTGGCGATGGCACTGATGACCTCACCGTTCACTGCGTAATCCATGTGGTCGTTACGGCTCAACGTCATGCGGATCTCATGCGGCCCGGGCTCCAGCTTCGGCACCGCGAACGTCGGTTGATACAACATGGCCGTCAGCTGTCCATCGATGAACACATGGATGTGCCCCTCACCGGGGACATGCACGGTGGCGGACTGTTCGGCGAGGGGGAACCCGTCGGCCACGGGCCGGGCGCCCCACCCCACACGCGCACCACCCTCCACACTC
>CAZIEQ010000268.1:0-3489 GCA_964538725.1 uncultured Acidimicrobiia bacterium
CCCTGCCTGCCGCCGCAGCGACGTCGCCGGTTCCGACATCGACCACCACGACGACGACAGCACCACCGCCCGTTACCACATCTACTTCAACGACGACCACATCGACAACGACGACGATTCCGACGACAACCACCACGACGACCGCGCCTCCCGACATCACCATCGGCTTCGCCGGCGACACGTCGTTCACCCACGGGCTGGCAGCCCGGGATCCACTCGGTGAGGTCACCGCAATGCTGATGGCGCCCGATCTGATGGTCGTCAACCTGGAAACCACCGTTGCCGAAGCCGGGGTGGGAAGGGCGGCAGCCAAGACCTATGTTTTCAAGTCACCGCCGGAAACGGCTGCGTTGCTCGCCCAGGCGGGCGTCGACGCCGTGTCGCTGGCCAACAACCACGCCCTCGACTATGGGCCCGAGGGAGTGGCCCGCACCATCCAGTTGATCGAGGCTTGGGGAACACACGTCGTTGGAGCCGGCATCGACGAGGCGGGGGCATACGCTCCCAGATTCTTCGATGTGAAAGGGTGGACGGTCGGCATCGTCGCTTTCAGCCACATCACGTGTGTCAACCGTCCTGAGGTGGCGTGGGCATGCACATCATTCACCGAGAACACGGTGTCGGCTGTGGAAACAGCAGCGGCCGCATCCGACATAACCGTTGTCTTTGCCCACTGGGGGGTGGAGAAGGCACGCTGCCCGGTGCCGTATCAGCGGGAACTGGCGGCGCTGTGGGCCGCGGCGGGGGCAGACCTGGTCGTCGGCAGCCATCCCCACATCCTGCAGGGAGTGGAGCGAATCGGAGACACGTGGGTGCTGCACTCGCTCGGCAACTGGGCGTTCCCTTCTGCCAGGGCAGAGCGGGCCGACAGCGCCCTGTTCGAATTCCACGTAACCGCAGCAGGTGATGTGTCCTTGCGGGCGGCTCCGGTGCGCATCGTGTCGGGACGCCCCACCCCGGCAGACTTCGACCGTAAAGCCGACATCTTCGCCGACCTGACCCGGTATTCCTTCGGATACAAGTTCAGCCCCGGAGGGTGGGCAGTGCGTCGTAACGAACCGGGAGGGGCCTGTGGGGAGTGACCCGGATCTCCTCCGCTCAAACGAACCTTGTCTACAGACGTCCGCCGGGATGAGGAAAGAGGGGTCGAAGTCCCCTTCCCGCGAAGGCGCCGCCTGGGTCATACTTTCATCGTGAGAAGGGACGACGACGCCGGCCGCCCCGGACCGGTTGTCGCTCTGAAGACGGAATGGAAGGTCCTCAGCGGTTTTGGACGGGCGGCGCTGATCGGTGTGGTGGTGTCGATGGTCATCGCCGTCGTCCTCGGCTTCGTCATCCCCAGCTTCGTCAAGAAGAACCTGATCGACTCGCGGATCGCCACCTTCACCGGAGTAGCCACCGAGCTCTCCGCACAGAACCTCATCCCGGTGAACGACCAGGCAGAAGCCCTCGCCGACCTCGACCGGGCGGTAAAACTCCGCCTCCTCGGCGGGGATGTCGTTCGTGTGAAACTGTGGACCGAGGAAGGCAAGGTGGTGTACTCGGACGCCGCAGAACTCATTGGCACCACCTATGCAGCCACCCCGGAGCGTGTCGCCGCATTCGGCGGCGAAGTCGCCGTCGGGACCCCCGACACCGCCCGACCAGAGAACCTGTTCGAACGCGACACCGAAGCGCTCATGGAATTCTACGTTCCGGTTCGAGCCGACGGCGGCGAGACCATCGCCGTGTTCGAGGTCTACGAGCGCGCCGCCCCGCTGCAAGCCACCATCGCCGCGACGCGGAGCGCTGTCTGGCTGAGTATCGGCATTGCCCTCGCCGTTCTCGGTGGCTTCATAGTCGTCCTCGCTGCCGCCACTGCACGCATGATCACGCGCCGTGCCCGCATCGCCGAGGGGTTGGTGGTGGAACTCTCCCATGCCCAGGAGAAAGAGCGGCACCGCATCGTCGGCGCCTTGCACGACGACATCGGTCAGCCCCTCTACCGTGTCCTCTACGGGATACAGGGGTGCCGGTCCCAGATGGAAAGAGACACACCCATCAGCCGGGAACTGGAGCGCCTCGAGGGTCTACTGCAAACCGTGGACGGCACTCTGCGGACCGAGTTGCGCCTCCTCGACCACGGTTCACCGGAGAACGCCGATCTGGACACGCTGCTCACTGAACTCGCCGACAGCACTGCGGCGGAGACAGGACTCGAAGTGGCACTGGACGTCGAGGAGCATCAGGAGCTTCCGGTGGCCCACCGTGCAGCTCTGTTCCGGGCGGCCCGTGAAGCCCTCACCAACGCCCGCAAGCATGCCAAGGCGCGGGCGACGACGATCCGGGTGCGGGACGGCAACAAGCGATTGCTCCTCGACGTCGAAGACGATGGTGTCGGCGTGTCGTATCCTCCGGGCCTAGGCCTGACGACGACCCGCCAGCGCCTGGAGGCCATCGGAGGAGGGCTCACCGTGGTCAATCGGGACGGGCCCGGCACTCTGTTACGGGCATGGGTGCCGCTTCCACAGCCCACCGCGAGACGATGAGAGTCCTCATCGCCGACGACCACGCCATCGTGCGCGACGGGATTCGCTGGATGCTCACCAACGAGCCTTCGATCGACATAGTCGGCGAGGCCGGCGACGGTGCGAGCTTGCTGCGAAGCCTCCCCGAGCTCAGGCCCGATGTCGTGCTCCTCGACATCAAGATGCCCGACATGTCGGGCATCGAGATCCTCACAGCCATCAAGGCAGCACATCCGCACCTCCCGGTGCTCATGCTCACCATGTACGACAACCCAGAGCTGATCGCGGCTGCCGTGGAAAGGGGCGCGCAGGGTTACCTGCTGAAAAGCGCCGGACGGGACGAGTTGATTCGCGCCATCCACCTCGTAGGAGAAGGCAAGGCCTTCCTGCACGGACAGCTGACCGGCCCACTGCTGCAACATGTCGCCTCCGACGGTCGCCCGCTGCCCCGGCTCGAGGCGAAGGAGATCCACATCCTTCTGCTGGTGGCAGGCGGGCACGGCAACCGGGACATCGCAGCAGACCTCGACACGACCGAGCCCGCAGTCAAATCTGCACTGCAGGGAATCTTTCGCAAGCTCGGTGCCAACGGCCGATCCGAAGCAGTTGCAGTCGCAATGCGCCTGGGTCTGATCGATTGACCGGCGCAAGGCCAATGGTCCCGGCATCCGTCGGCCAGATGCCGACCGTCTGCCCAACCATCTCCCCTACGACGCGCTCATCCGGATCCATAGATTCCTAGGGTGAGATCAACCTACCGATCACACGAGATCTTTGGAGGACCGATGAGAAGCAAGAGATGGCTCTACCTCCTCGGAGCGCTGCTGTTGGTGATGGCAGCATGCTCCGATGATGGAGGGGATGGAACCACCACTACGGGGCAGGCGGCTACTTCCACCACCGGGGCACCCTCGACTACGGAAGGCTCCTCGACTACAGAAGCCCCTTCGACAACCGAGGGACACCACGACGAAGAGATGCG
>CAZIEQ010000269.1:0-3471 GCA_964538725.1 uncultured Acidimicrobiia bacterium
ACCGTTTCCGGCGGCTCTTCGGACTCCCACACGAACGTGCCGCCCTCGTTGAGGCCGGCCAGCGGGTTGGTGTGGGTGAACGCCTTGGGGTCACAGCACAAGACCACGTCGACATGGCGCAGGTCGCAGTTGACCCGGACCCTGCTGGGGGCGACGACCAGGAAGTATGCCGTCGGGGCGCCCTTCTTCTCAGACCCGTATTTGGGATTGGCGCTGACGTGGATGACTTCCTCCAGGCGGCCGAACTCGTCATGCTCCTGGCGGTCGGTGGCGACGTCGTCGCCGACGGCGCCGATGATCTCGCTCAGGTTCTTCCCGGTTGTGATCATCCCCCAGCCGCCTATGGAGTGGAGCCGAACCGCAATGGCGTGGTCGGGCAGCAGCGAAGGCGTCCGCTCGGATATGACGGCGTATGGATGGTCGATGCCGACGACGAAATAGGTCTCGCCGTCGTCGACGCCGCGGCCGTCTGTCCGGCTGATCTGGCCGGCGGCGTATTCGTAGGCGCCGATGATCCCTTCCGGCCTGAAGTCCCGCGAACCGAGGCCGTAGGAGCCGCTGAAGATGAGCGGAACCTGATCGGCGATGATGGCCGGCTTCGTGTCAAAGCCTTCCCGATGCGCCTCCACCGCCTTGTTGAACGCCGACCGAATCTCTCGCGTCAGCGGATTGTCCCCCGAAAGCGGTTCGTCGGTGCGTTCGAGGACGATGACACGCTTCTTGCCGGCGAGTGCCTCCACGATGGCCGCCTCGGGGAAGGGCCGCAGGACGTTGACATGGACCGAGCCCACCTTGGCATCGTCGTTGGCCCGCAGATAGTCGACGGCGGCTTCGATGTTCTCCGCGGCCGATCCCAGCGAGACGAACACGGTGTCGGCGTCTTCGGTGGCGTAGCTGCTGACGAGGCCGTATTCGCGACCGGTCAAGGCGGCGAACTCGGCGTAGGCATCCTCCAGGAAGCCGAGGATGGGCTCACTGAAGTTGTTGCGCCGGGCGATGACCCCGTTCATGTAGTGCTCCTGGTTCTGTACCGGGCCCAGCAGCATCGGGTTCTTCAAGTCGACCATGACGGGGACTCGGCGCCGGGTGGGGCCGAACAGCTCACGCTGTGCCGGGGTGGGGCATTCGATGACGTCGTCGGGAGACCCGAGGTATTCCCGGATCAGCTCGGCCTCCGCCTTGTAGAAGGTCCGTTCCAAATGGGAGGTGAGGAAGCCGTCCTGGATGTTGATTCCCGGGTTGAGCGCCAGCTCTGTCACCCGCCGCAGGATGAGTGCCTGATCTGCCGCCTGCTGCGAATCCCTAGCGAACAACATGATCCACCCGGTGTCGAGGGCGGCGTAGATGTCGTCATGGCCGCAGTGGACGTTGAGAGCGTGTTTGGTGAGCGCCCGTGCCGACACCTCCAACACCATCGTGGAGAGCTTCCCGGGGGCGTGGTAGTACTGCTCAAGGCCGTAGATGATCCCCTGACCGGAGGTGAAGTTGACCACCCGGTTGCCGGCCACCGAAAAAGCGATGGCGCCGCCCTGGGCAGCGTGCTCCCCCTCGGCTTCGATGGCGACCTTGGAGTTGCCGAACACGTCGAGCTTGCCTTCGGCGAACGACAGTTGATAGTTCTCGCCCATCTCGGTGGACGGCGTGATGGGGTAGAACACCCCACCCTGAGTGATCCTGGCCTCGGTGTGATAGGAAACGATCTGGTTTCCGTTGGTCGTGATCCGGATGCCCGGATAGTTCGGCTTGGCCACTGTTTCCGCCTTTCCGCCTGCGGCGTCTGCGGCTGTTCAACTCACAGATTACCCCTCCGGGAGGGTTTGCCCTCCGAGTCTCAACGCATCCGACGTGCCGGCTTATGCCTCGATGGTGGGCCGGCTCCGGCGGCGAAAGAGCGTCTTGGCGGCGAGGACGGCGAAGAACACTGCCACCGGAACGACGGCCATGGTCGCCGAACCCGAAGTGCTCGCGTGATAGCTGATGACGAGCCCGACGGCGACGGAGGCGCCCCCCATGGCGGCAGCGGTCAGCATGATGAAGGGGACCCGCCGGGCGACCAGCACCGCGGTGGCGGGCGGGCCGACGAGGAGACCGAATACCAGCAATGTGCCCACGGTGCTGTACGAGCCGACGATTGCGATCGTCAGCAGGCCGAGCAGGACGGCATGGGCGATTCCGGGATGCAGCCCGAGCAGCTGCGCCTTCTGCTCGTTGAACGCCAGCACGAGGAAATGGCGGTAGAACAGCACCGACCCGGCGACGACTACCGCAGCGACGACCGCCCCTACGGCGACATCGGCAGCAGTCACGCCGAGAGCGTCACCAAAGAGGATGGCGGTGAGGCTCCCCGTGAACGACGAGGCGCGCGACACCAGGATCACCCCCAGCCCCAACATGCCGACGAACAGCAACCCGATGCCGACGTCCTCCGAGAAAGTGGTCTGGCGATGCACCAAGCTGACACCACCGATCATGACGACGGCGGCCATGGCGGCTCCCAAGGCAGGGTTGAAGTCGAGCAATACCGCCAGGGCGATGCCCGGCACCACGCCGTGGACCAGGGCATCACCGAGGAAAGTCATTCCCCGGATCACTACCCAGGTGCCGACGACCGACGTCGCCACCGCGGCCAGCACGCCTGCGTAGAGGGCACGCTGTTGAAGCTCCAGCGCGAAAGGGTCTGTCAGCCAGTCCACGGTGCGAACCGTAGAAGGCGGCGGCGGCGGGCAAAAGGACCTGCGGGAGTCAAGGCGCCAGGGCGCCGGCGATACGCCGGGCGTCGACGAGCAGCATCCCGATGTAGGTGGCTGCGTCGGAGCCGGGCTCACCAAGCGATCCGGTGTACACCTCGACGACCTGTGCCCCCACCTCGGCGGCCACAGCCTCTGACAGAGCGGCGGATTCAGTGGTCTCGGTGAAGATCACCGCCACCCCGCCTGCCAACATCCGGTCCACCAAGTCGGCCAGGTCAGTTGAGCTGGGAGCTGCCAGGGTGGTTGCCGACGGGATGACGGTGCCGATCACCTCCAGGTCGTAGCGGTCCGCGAAATACCGCAGCGCGTCGTGGCTGGTCACCAGCTTGCGGCTCCCGACGGGTACAGCCGCCAGCAGGTCACGAATCTCCGCGTCGGCGCCGGCGAGGGCGGCGGCGTATGAGGCGGCGCGCTGCCTCCAATCCACGTCCGGGTACAGGCCGGCGAGACGGTCGGCAACCAGGATGGCGGCGTCCGCCATCCGCAGCGGATACATCCACTTCGACGGCCACGACGTGACCAACGTGCTGGGTACCCACGTGGTGCGCCACGGGGCGGTGATGGTTCCGGAGGGTCGCCGGGTGTTCAAACACCTGTCGGTGGAAGAGAACATCCGCTCCGGTTCCACCACCCGCACCGACGGCGCCAAGGCCGTGCGGGAAGACATGGAGAAGATGTACGAGCTCTTCCCCCTGTTGAGCGAGAGCGCCTACCCCCCAGG
>CAZIEQ010000270.1:0-3388 GCA_964538725.1 uncultured Acidimicrobiia bacterium
ATCCAATCACACGCGGCCGCGATCGAGGCGTCGGGGTGAACCCCTCCGGCGGAGGAGGTGGGGCTGGCCGCGGCTCCATCTTCTCGGTCACCACCTCGGATAGGCGGCGCGGAGCCGAAGTGCAGGCGGAGCGTATCGCCGATGCGCTGCGGTCCCGCGGTTGGGCAGTCGATCTAACCGCGCTATGCGGCAGTGGTGACCGCGGGGCGGGGATCGCAGCGACTCCCTTGACGGCTCGCTGCCGGGGCCGCTTCGATGTGACCGCGTATGCCCGGTTGAGGAGGCGCCTGCAGCATGGTCGACCCGACATCGTCATCGCCAATGGGTCGGCCACGTTGCGCTATGCGGTGGCTGCCCTCATGGGCCGCCGGCGGGGACCCCTGCTGGCGCATGTCAGCATCGGCGAACCTCGCTACTGGTTGCGGGGCGCTGCCCACCGTCGGCTGCAGCGGTTCCTGTTGGGGCGTGTCGATCAGGTGATCGCAGTGTCACAGGTCACGGCCGATCAACTGGCCGCAGTCCACGGCGTAGCCGCCGAGAAGGTGGCCGTGGTGCCTTCGGGGATGCCTGATGACTTTCTGGCCGTTGTCGCCGAGCCGCCCACCGGTGAGCTCCGCATCCTCTTCTTGGGCAGCCTGTCACCGGAGAAGGGTCCACTGGACGCGTTGGCGGTGCTGGCAGGGCTGACGTCCGCCATGCCCGCCCGGCTGCGCATGGCCGGCGAAGGTCGCCTGCGGGATGCCGTCCTCGCCCGGGCCGCCGAGCTGGGAGTCGCCGGTTCGCTGGAGTTGGTCGAACCGGAGCACGATGTGCTGCCGCTGCTGGCCTGGGCCGACGTCCTCGTCATCACGTCGCGCAGCGAGGGACTTCCCGGATGTGCCCTCGAAGCGGCCGGCGCGGGGATTCCCACGGTGGCTTATGCCGTTGGCGGCACCGGTGAAGCCGTCGTCGACGGCGCTACCGGGATGCTGATAACACCAGGGGACGTCACCGCGTTCGTTGCTGCGCTGTCCGCCATCGGCGCGGACCCGATGGAGAGGGCCCGGATGGGGAGGGCGGCCCGGGAGCTCTTTCGGGAGCGGTTCCGTCTCAACACCGCCGCCGACCGCTACGACGAGATCTTGCAGGGGTTATTGACGTAGCCCCTCTCCCCTCCGTTTTGGCGTTGTTGAGCGCCACCCCGCGACGGTGAGCGACGCCGGAATGGGAGGGTCAGGTGGTGGCGGGGGGTGCCGTCCTCACCATTGCCACCGACGACTCGCCTCGGTGAACCTCAAAGCTCGCACGAGTGACGAATCCCAGCCTGCGGTAGGTGGCGCGAGCTGCCTCGTTTCCGACGGCGACGACGACCTTGACTTCCGGCCACCGTCGCTGAGTTAGGAACTCTTCGCCGAGCCTTGTTCCCAGTCCCCGTCCCCGTGCCGACGGCTCTACCGCCATCGAAAGCAACTCCGCCTCGACATCGATCTGGGTGTCGGAATAACTCCACGTCTCCCACGCCCGCCGCAGGTTGCCGGGTCGCAGCAGGCTGGGGAGGGCGCTCAACAGCGCCGCCGGCCCGTGCCGGCGTGCGAAATGGCTGTAGAAGCCGGCGACGTCGGCAACTCCGGCTACGAACCCAACCGGACCGAACCCATCGTCGGCGACAACGACCACCCCGTCCTCCCAGCCGATCATTGCTTCGTATAGGCGCTTCAGGAACCGGATGCCGAGCCGGGGGAGGAATCCGGTGGCGATCCCTGCACGGTGCATGGCCGCGATGGCAGCGGCGTCTTCGCCGCATGCGTCTCGCAATGCCGGCTCAGCGGATGCCACCGGCAGCGTGATCTGCTTGGAGCGCATGGCTGTGAACTGAGCCTTCACCACGCGTTGGACGACTGCGTCCTCGTCGAAGTGGCGCTCTGCACGTGCCCTTCCAGCGTTCCCCATTGTGTGACGCAGGTCGGCGTCGGCGCCGAGCAGCTGCAAAGCATCTGCCAGCGCGGTGGCGTCTCCGCGGGGTATCAGCAGTCCGTTCTCGCCGGGTATCACTACTTCCCGACAGCCGCGGATATCGGTGGCGACGATGGGCAGGTGCATGGCGGCCGCCTCCATCGCCGCTCGGGGAAACCCTTCCCTGTAGGAAGGCAGCGCGAAGATATCCATGGCGGTGTACAGGCGGTCGACATCGGTGCGCATGCCCAGGAAGCGAACTCCATGGTCGCCGGCGGCGGTGACCATCTCCGCGGGGAGGCTGTCGGGCTTGTCGGGGTCGTGAGGCCCGACCACGACGACGGTGTACCCGCTTCCGAGAGTGCGGGCAGCAGCGAACAGCTCCGGATAACCCTTCTCGGCAACGAGCCGGCCGACCATACCGACGACGATCTGCTCGGAGTCGATGCCGAGCTCGGCGCGCACTTCAGCTCGCATTGCTGGACCGAGCCTGTCGGGATCGAAACGGGCCAGGTCGACTCCGTTACCCAGAAGCCTGGTCCTGGATCGAGGGGTGATGTGCCACTTCCTCAGGAAGTCGAGGTCCTCCCGACTCTGAACGAGTTCCACATCGGAGAAGCGGGAGGCGATGGCTTCCAGCAGGTAGACGACGAGGCGCTTCGGCCACCGATCATCGGGGGTGGCGTACAGGCCGTGGACGGTGTTGAGCACGACCGGCACACCGGCCATCCGGCCCACGATGCGTCCGTACACACCCGGTTTGGGGTTGTGGGTATGGAGCACGTCGGGACGGAGTTGCCGCAGGATTCGCCACAGGCTCCAGGCGGCTTTGACATCGGCCATCGGGTTGAAACCCCGGGTTGATCCCGGAAGAGAAACGTGGCGGATCCCGGCGGCTTCCAGCTCGGGCACATGGGGGCCAGCCGCGCTGATGCCGATGACTTCGCCGCCGGCGTCCACGATGGCCGTCAGCTGCGGCATCACGAGGTACCGCAGGCTGAGGTCGACGGTGGTGAGGTGGGCTACGCGCACGGGGCCTCTGCTGCAACGGAATCCGGGGGGACGCTAACGGCGGACACCGGGGGGATCGTTTCGGTGGGTGGATCGGGGTGGCAACCGGGGATGGGTGTGAGCATGCGGGCACCGTTCCAATCTGTGCATCTCATGGCTGGGTGCATGTCATCTGCCTGTCGGCATGCTCCCCGGCCTGCTTGATCATCCGTGGTGTCGATGTCGCTGCCCACCTAGCCTTCCACATCATGGCGTACGAGGATCCTCTTTGGCCCCGGGCGGCGACATGGCTCCGCGCCGGGGCTGGCCACCCTTCTTTGCGCCTCGCCGGCGTCTCCCGCCGCCTGTACGACCAGACCGGCTACGCCCACGGCGACGCCGTCCAGGGACTGACCGCCATGTCCTCCCGGGGCGCCTGGCTGGTGGGTCTCCCCCAGACTCCCTC
>CAZIEQ010000271.1:0-3387 GCA_964538725.1 uncultured Acidimicrobiia bacterium
AGGCTCCGGCCGATCCGGCGGCTCCCGCGGAGGTAGGCCGGCACGACCGGAACGGAGGGGGGCGCCGGCCTCCTACCGACCGCAGGGCGCGCCCGCACGTAACGAGTTCGGATGGTGCACAGCCTCCCCCCCCATCGCGTGCAGCCGATCCCCTTCATCTACCCACTGCAGCATCCGGTCTGGGAAAGGGCCTACGTCGGCACCGGTGTCGCCCTCTACGACCTGCTGGCGGTCGCCGGTCGCCGGCCATGGCGGCGCCATCGACACCTGTCGCAGCGCCGTGCCCTCAGCCTCTTCCCCGGGCTGCGCTCTGGAACTGTCAAAGGTGCGATTCAGTACTGGGACGCACAGGTGGACGATGCCCGCCACGCCATGACTCTGGTGCGCACCGCAGCCGTCTACGGCGCGGTGGCTGCAACCAGTGTGCGCGCCGTCGGGCTGATCCGGGATCGGGAGCGGGTTCGTGGAGTGGTGGCACGCTGCCTGGAATCAGGACGCGACCTCGAGGTGACCGGACGGGTGGTCATCAACGCCACCGGAGTGTGGGCCGACGACATCGAAGACCTAGCCGAAACCACCGGCCTGCACGTCGAGGCTTCCAAAGGCGTCCACCTCGTAGTCCCACGGACATCTATCGACTCGACGGTTGGCCTCATCATGAGAACCTCGACCTCGGTGCTGTTCGTCATCCCATGGGGTGCGCATTGGCTGATAGGAACCACCGACACGCCATGGGGGCTCGACAAGGCCCACCCGGCCGCCAGTCACACCGATATCGGCTACCTCCTCGAGCAGGTCAACCGGGTCTTGGAACGGCCGATCGGCCACGCCGACGTCGTCGGGGTATATGCCGGTTTGCGGCCGCTGCTGGCTGGGGAAGCCGAGCACACCAGCCGGTTGAGTAGGGAACATGCGGTGATGGAGGTGGCACCGGGCTTGGTCACCGTCGCCGGTGGAAAATACACGACCTATAGGGTGATGGCAGCCGACGCGGTGGACACAGCTACCCGCAGCTGGCTTCCCCGCCCACCCGCGTCGGGGACAGCCTCGATTCCTCTTCTTGGAGCCGAAGGTTTCCAATCTGTGTGGAGGCGACGCGACGAGATAGGGCAGCGTTACGACGTGGAAACAGGAACTGTGGAACGGCTGCTGCGCCGCTATGGATCCCTCACCCCCGAAGTGCTCGAAACAGGAAACAGCGACCCGCAGTGGAGAAGCTACATCGCCGACGGTGGCGGCTATCTGCGTGCCGAGGTGCGCTACGCGGCAACGCACGAAGGGGCCCTCCACCTCGACGATGTGCTCACCCGCCGCACCCGGCTGTCCATCGAAGTCGCTGATCGCGGCATCAAAGCAGCCCCCGAGGTGGCCCGGATCATGGCGGATGTGCTCGGCTGGGGTGAGGCCACAGTCTCCCGCGAGTTGGACCATTACGGCCGGCGGGTCGATGCGGAACGAGAGTCGCAGCGGATGCCCGACGACCGCACCGCCGACGCCGCACGCCTCGGTGCCCCCGACGTGCGACTGGGGGCCACCCCCTCCTGACCCATCCTCGTTCTGGCGTCTATCAGCGCCGAGGGGTGGCACTCAGCAACGCCAAAACGGAAGCCTCCTCGTTCTGGCGTCTATCAGCGCCGAGGGGTGGCGCTCAGCAACGCCAAAACGTGGGAAGGAGGTCGGTCGGGGTGGAGAGAGGCAATCAGTCTTGGCGCTGCAGGTGCACCCGCCCCGTCCTGCCCCGAAGCGACAACCCTGTCCCCGAGCCGTAGCGGACTTGGATCATCTCGGCAAGGATCGACACAGCAACCTCCGCAGGTGTCTCGGCCCCTATGTCCAAACCAACCGGGCCGTGGATGCGGGCCGCCTCCTCCTCAGTCCATCCCGACGCCTGCAGACCCTCAACACGTTTGGCATGGGTACGCCGGCTGCCCATGGCACCTATGTAGCGCACCGGGACTTCGTGCAGCATGGCGAACACGGGCTCTTCGAACCGAGAGTCGTGCGACAGGATGACGACGAAAGTACGCCTGTCGAATACCAGTCGCTCGGCAATGTCGTCGGGCCACCCGACCAGGACCTCATCGGCGCCGGGAAAACGCTCCGGTGTAGTGAATGCCGGCCGGGAATCAGAGACGGTCACGTGGAAGCCGAGGTGACCGGCCAGAGACGCCAGCGCCTGGGCGGTGTCGACCGCCCCAAAGACGATCAACCGCGGCCTGGGGGCAACGGTTTCGATGAACACATCCAATCCCCCATAAACCAGAGTGCGGGACTGTTCGAACTCCATGAGGCTGCGGGCGTCGGCCAGCACATCTGCGGCGATGCCGGTGGGAATGGCATCCACAACCCACCCCTCCTCAAAGTCGGCGACTCCCCTCGCTCCCGTCTCGGCGCCGGCAACAACAGTTGCCACCGCGCCGAGACGATCCTCGGCCACCAGGCGCGCCACGGCTTGGAGGGGCGCTACCACTTCTCGATGAAGACCTGGATCGTGCCGCCGCACGCCAGGCCAACCTCGAACGCCTCGTCGTCGGAGATCCCGTAGGTGACCAGGCGGGCCTCACCAGACACGATGACCTCCTGAGCATGGAGGAACACGTCGTTCTCAACGCAGCCTCCGCTGACCGATCCTTCCATATCACCGTCAGATGAGACGAGAAACTTGGATCCTTCGGGACGGGGAGCGGAACCCTGGACGCGGACGACGGTGGCAACGGCGACCTCTTTCCCCTCGCCGGTCCAGCGGTCGAATGTGGTCAATGCATGGCGCACGCGTCTCTCCTAACGCCTGGCAGGAATCGACTCTAGGAGGTGGACGACCTCAGCCACGTCAGACAGGTTGGCCACCGGCAGCAAATCGTCGACATGGGGCAACACCGCCTTCATTCCTCGAGTCACCGGCTCGTAGCCGCTGCTGCCGGCCAGCGGATTCAGCCAGATCACCCTGTGGACGGAACGGGCCAGCCGCGCCATCTCGGTGGCCAGCAGGTTGGGATCCCCGGTGTCCCATCCGTCGGAGACGACCAGACACACGGGGCCGCCGCGGGTGACCCGGCGGCTCCAGTCGCGATTGAAAGTCTCCAACGCCTCCCCGATCCGCGTCCCACCCGACCAGTCCTGCACTTTGGCAGCAACGGCCGCCAGTGAACCAGCCAGGTCCCGTGCGGCAAGCTGCTGGGTTATCCGGGTAAGCCGGGTAGAGAAGACGAACGCCTCCAATGTCCCCAGTCGACCACGTGCCGCATGCATGAATGCCAGCAGCACCTCGACGTAGCGTTCCATGGAGCCGGAGATGTCGGCGATGACCACCAGAGGCCGGCGGCGGCGGCCGCGGCGGCGGGCCCACATCAACATCACGTCTGCGGCGGGACTCAGCCACGGAGACAC
>CAZIEQ010000272.1:0-3366 GCA_964538725.1 uncultured Acidimicrobiia bacterium
TGGTTACGACGGCCGCCGTCCTTTACCTCGTGGCCATCAACGCCAACTGACCCGCACACTCGTTTCAACCAACGGCAGACAGTGAGCCGTCGTGGGGCTGCAGCTCCACCATCCAGGCCGGATCGAAGGCAACCTCATGCTGCGACCCGGCCCCGGCAAGGAGCCTCACCACCGTCAGCGGCTCTTGTTGGACACCATTTTGTCTGCAACAGCGATACGGACGCGTCACATCACCACCTAGGTGAAAGCCTTCCAAAACGTCCGAGAACCCACCCAGCGGACGCTGCGCGGTGCTTGCCGATCCGGTTCGACTGCGGTGCTGTCGTTGGCTCACCGCTCGCCGTCTATCAAGGGCCCGACGGGTTTGTCGCGCCGGGCGAGCTGATCGTGTGCACCGGCACCGTCGACTGACGCCTCCGGGCAATCTTGCCCAAGGCGACAGAGGTCGCCGGGGTAGGTGTACGCCGAGGTCGTTCTGTTAGACATTGGATACTTCGTCGACGACCCATCGCTCCCGACGGGGCTGGGTGAACGGTGAGATACCTTCGAAGGGTGCAACGTGAATGGTGACCTGACCCCGGCGATCGAGACGGTGGGCCTGACCAAGCACTACGGCGACTTCAGGGCGTTGATCGACCTCGATCTGGAGATCATGCGCGGAGAAGTGTTCGGGTTCCTCGGACCGAACGGTGCGGGCAAGACCACGATGATCCGCATGTTGACCGACGAGATCCGCCCGACCAGCGGCACCGCGAGCATCGTGGGCCTCGACTGCCAACGTGACTCGGTGCCCATCCGGGCACATCTGGGGTACCTGCCGGGCGATCTCGCCATGTATCCGAAGCTGACTGGTCGCGAGACGCTCAAATACTTCGCAAACCTGCGCGGCGGGGTCGACTGGAGCTTCGTCGAATCGCTCGCAGTGCGCATGGACGCCGACCTCTCCAAGCGTGTCGGAGAACTCTCCACCGGCAACCGTCAAAAGATCGGACTCATCCAGGCGTTCATGAATCGACCCGAGGTGATCATCATGGACGAGCCATCCACCGGGCTCGACCCACTGGTGCAGGCCGAATTTCACACGATGATGCGCGAGGTCGCCGACGAGGGGCGCACGGTGTTCCTGTCCAGCCATTCCCTGTCGGAGGTCGAGCGAGCTGCCGACCGCGTTGCGATCATCCGTCACGGCATGCTCGCCGCCGTCGAGACGATGGCCGCGCTGCAGGCGAAGGCCCATCGACGGATCGAGTTGCGCTTCGACGCCGACGTCGAAGCCAGCACCTTCAGACGCATCGACGGTGTCAACCATGTCGATGTCGAGGGCGAACGCGCCGTGCTGTCGTTCATCGGTGAGATGGCGGCACTGCTCGACGCGATCCGTTCCGGCCCATCACTGGTCGACATCTCGACGCACGACGCCGATCTGGAAGAGATCTTCCTCACCTACTACCGCGACGAGGCCCACTCGGAAGCGGCGCGAACGGTCGACGACTGATGCTCGCCAGCATCTTCACCAAGTCGCTGCGCGACCGCTGGCTCGGGACGACGGTCGCCATGGTCATCGCTGGCGCGTTCCTCATCCTTGCGATGGCGGCCTATCAGAACATTGACATCAGTTTGTACACCGAGCTCCCGCAGGGCATGCGTTCGATCATGGGCATCCCGGACAACGCCGACTCGGCGACTCTCGCCTACAACATCGTTCTGGGGTTGATCGCCGCCATGACTCTGTGCGGACTCGCGTTGAGCATGGGAGCATCGAGCGTTGCCGGCGAGGAGCGAGAGGGCACGATCGGCCTGTTGCTCGGCAATCCCCGTTCGCGACGGCGCCTGCTGGAGGCAAAGGCCGCCGCGATGACGGTCCTGGTCATCGGGGGAACGTTGCTCACCCTCGCGGCGGCGTATCTCGCTCCGGCGATACTCAATGTCGACATCGGCGCCTCCGATCTGTTAGCCGTGTCGGTGCATCTTCTCCTCAACGCGCTGGTCTGGGGATCGCTCGCCATGGCGATCGGTGCGGCCACCGGAAACCGCTCTCTCACCATGTCAATTTCCGCCGGAGCAATGGTGGCGTGCTACTTCCTCGTCGGACTCCTGCCGCTCTCGTCGTCGCTGGCCGATGTCGCCAAGGTGCTGCCGTGGTACTGGTACGACGGCCACGATCCCCTCAACAACGGGATCGCGTGGGGCTACCTAGGGCTGCAGACGGTTTTTGTGCTCGGCTCGTGTGTTGTGTCGTGGTGGCGTGTCGAGGCACGTGACCTCACGACGTCGTCCGGTTCGCATGACGTGATGTCCGAGTTTGTCGACCGTATCCGGACCAACGATCGCACCGCTGCGGTGCTGGATCGGCTTTCGGGCGACGCGCGGGTCAGCAGCATCGGAGTAAAGACGACCGCCGACGGTCAAGCCCTCGTACTCATCGTGGCTGTCGTGATGTTCGCCTTCATGGGCTTGCTGCTCGGCCCGATGTACGCCGCGCTGGAGGACACCCTCGTCAGGTTCTCGGCGGACCTGCCCGAAAACCTCCTGGCCATGATGGGTGGGGGCGACATATCAACCCCAGAGGGTTGGTACCAGCTCGAGACATTCGGCCTGATGGCGCCGATAGCGGTGGCCCTGGTTGCCGCGGCGGTGGGAACCAAAGCGCTCGCTGGAGAAGAGCACGACCGCACGATGGGCTTGCTCCTAGCCAACCCGATCAGCCGTCGCCGCATCGTCCTCGAAAAGTGCGCCGCCCTCATCGCACACACGACCGGCGTCGGCGTCGCGATTTTCGCCGGTGTGGTTGGCGGCTCCCTGCTCGGTGGGCTCGGCATGTCGGCCGGGAACATCGGGGCCGCCTCACTCCAGGTGACGCTTCTCGGGATCATGTTCGGCACGCTTGCACTGGCGATCAGTGCCGCGACGGGTAGCGTCCGTGCCGCAACGCTCACCACGATCGGGGCCTTCGGGGTCACCTACGCGCTCAACTCGATCTTCGCCGTCGCCGACGAACTCGACGGCTGGAAGCGTCTGTCACCGTTCGATTGGTATCTCAGTGGCGATCCGCTCAACAAGGGCATCGACTCGACCTCGGTAGGGCTGTTCGTAGGGTTCTCCGCGCTGCTAGTCGTTGCCGCCGTGGCACTGTTCAACCGCCGCGACCTGCGTAGCGGTTGATCAGGACGCCACGTCACCAATTCAGCGAACACGATGGTTGACCGGTTCCTCGGGCCTGATTTTGCACCGTTGTCAGCAGACGTTGTGGTCCGTTCCACGGACGCAGCGGTTGGTGAGGGTGCCGATGCCGTCGATGTGCGTTGTGAGGGTGTCGCCGTCGGCAAGCAGCTTCCCTTGGGCGATGCCGATGCCTTCTGGGGTGCC
>CAZIEQ010000273.1:0-3356 GCA_964538725.1 uncultured Acidimicrobiia bacterium
GGGGTGGCAGAGGCGTGCGCGCGCGCGGTCTATGTAGCCTCGCCGTGGAGGTGGCGTTGGTCGACGAAGCTGCATGGGAGCGGTCGCGCCGGGACCGGGCGCAGCATTGGAAAGAGTTCACCCGCCTGGTCGGCAGGTTTGGTGACGACGCTCCGCGACGAGCCGGGGCGCCGGAAAGCCATTCCGGGTTGCCGTTGCGCCCCGCCTATTTCCCCGACGACGCCGACGGTGTCGCCGCGGCGGTGACCGGCCCCGGCGAATATCCCTACCGCAGAGGGCTGCTGGCCGCCCAATACCAGCTGATGAACTGGGCCAACCAGCCTGTCATCGGCTACGGCCTCCCCGAAGACACCCGAGCCCGGATGGATCTGCTCACCGAGGCGGGCATGAGTGGCTACCGGGGGCGCCCGTTCTACAACCTGGTGTACGACCTGGTATCCCACGAGGGCCTCGACCCGGACCATCCCGCGGCTCGGGGCCGGGTGGGTCAGAGTGGTATGGCGGTCTATTCCAAAGCCGACATGGGGCGCCTGTTCGCCGGCATGGACCTGGGCGGGATCAACGTCGTTCACATCACCTTCTATCAGACGATCCCGGCCCTGGCGCAGTACATCGCATACGGGGAGGAGCGCGGCTACTCCCCCACCGCCCTGCGGGGCAACACGATGAACTACTACCACCAGTCCGCCTACGTGGGCATGAGCGCCTTTCCCCCCGTCCAGGGTCACAAGCTGGCCGTCGAGCTGATCAGCTACTGCACACGCCACATGCCGCAGTGGAACACCACCAACTTCGTCGGCTACGACGCCGAGGAGGCGGGGGCCACTGCCGTGCAGGAGATCGGGCTGATGGTCGCCTACGGCATCGACCTGGTGCGATCCTGCGCGGAGGCAGGTCTCACTCCCGACGAGGTGCTCCCCCGCTTCGGGTTCCAGATCGCCCAGGGCAACGACTTCTTCGAGGAGATCTGCAAGGTGCGGGCCCTGCGTCAGCTGTGGGCAGAGACGATGAATGAACGCTTCGGTGCTACCGATCCTCGCTCGCTTCAAGTGCGTATCCACACTCACACTTCGGGAGTGTCGCTCACCGCTCAGCAGCCTCTCGTGAATCTGGTGCGGACGTCCCTGCACACTCTCGGCGCCGCCCTTTCCGGAGTGCAGGCAATGGAGGTGGCGGCCTACGACGAGGCGCTGGCTCTCCCCACCGCCGACGCCGCAACGCTGGCGCTGCGGGCACAGCAGGTCGTTCAGGAGGAGACGAACATCACCGCCGTGTCCGACCCTCTTGCCGGCTCCTACTACGTCGAATCCCTCACCGATCGGATCGGCGAGGCGGCGACGGAATACGTCGCCGAGATCGAGGCCCGCGGGGGCTATATCGCCGCTCAGGGATCAGGGTGGATTCGCCGTACGGTGGAAGACTCCGCGACCCGGTGGCGGGACCTCATCGACAGCGGGCAACGCCGGGTGGTCGGGCTCAACTGCTACCAGCTCGACGAAGAGCCGGCTCAGAGCACATTTCGCGTGGACCCGAAGGTGGAGGAGGCCGCAGTCATCCGCGTCCGGGAGCATCGTGCTGCCCGCGACCATGACCGCTGGGAAGCAGCGATGGCGGCATTCGAGAGCGAGGCGCAACGGTTTGCCTCCAAGAGCGTCGCCGAGCTGGGGGAACCGGCATTGATGGAAACGGCGATCGAAACTGCCCGCGCCGACGCCACCACCGGAGAGATGATGGGGGTCCTCAAGGAAGCCCTCGGCTGGGGGCCACCGTACCTGTGAGCGCTGCCCGCCGGACGGTGAGATCTCCTCAGCAGGCAGCACCTGCCGCCGATGATCCCCTGGTGAGGATCGTGTCCCGTCTCATCGTCTTCGCCCTGCTGGCAGGAGCGTGCGCCTCCGGTGACGGATCCGGCGTCTTCACAACGGCGTCGACAGGTGTTGCCACCACCGCCACCGTCACCACTCCCCCACCGTCGACAACGACCGTCACGACTCCACCGACTTCGGATCCACCGACTTCCTCCACCACGTCGACGACCTCCACCACTTCCACTACTTCCACCACCGCCGCCACCTCGACGACCTCCACCACTTCAACCTCCACGACCACCACCACGACTTCGCCCCCCGCTGCGGTCTACACCGTCGGTGTGCCCACCCTGTTTCCCCCCGACCCGCTGACGGGTAGCAAAGGAGCATCGGGTTCGGGATGCGAACCGGGAGCAGGGGATCTGCCGGGCGGCATCTGGTTCGGCTATGTACGCCAGGCGAACGCCAGCGGAATCGCCTTCGACCTGGCGTGTTTCTTCTTCGGTGATGCCGCATATGTCGAAGGAGGCGCCGACGGCGTCGAAGTGGACAACGACTACTACGTACGCAACGTCAACCCGACGCTGCGTTCGGTAGCTGTACCGTCGGCTGCGACAGTGCATCACATAGACGCCACAGGCGACCTCGGGTTCATGGCGGTCCAGTTCGCAGACTGGCCGCCGCCGGGTTTCAGCTACATCCCATGTCCCAGCGACTTCTGCGGAGTGTGGCTGTATGTCAACGGCGGCACGGTGACCGAGATCGTCGAACAGTACGTCCCCTGAAATCGACACCGGCGGCCACGTCGTAGTGTTGGCCTCATGTTCGAACTGGTCGACGGCTGGTCGATAGTCCGCTTCTTCCACGTCATGGGGGCCATCATCTGGGTCGGCGGCCAGTTGCTGTTGACACTCACCGTGGTCCCCGTCCTACGCGGCCGCCTGGACGACGAAACACGTTCGGCGATCGGTTCGACTCTGGGCCGCCGCTACGCGTTGATAGCCTACGGAGGCGCGCTTCCGGTTCTCATAGCCACCGGCATCGCCCAGGCATATCACCGCGGGGTGACGCTGGACGCCTTCACCCGCTCCGGGTACGGGGGAACGCTCGGATTCAAGATCATCCTGCTGGTAGTGGCGGTGGCGTTCGCAGCCTGGCACGGCATCGCTGCCGCCGTCGGCAACGAGAGACTCTCCAGGGCGATGGCGTGGCTCGGGCTGGCGACCTCGGTGCTGATAGTCCTGCTGGCAACCTCCCTCGTGTGATGCGGATAGGGTCCTACGCCGCGGCGGCGGCGCTCGCCGTCGGGGTGGTGGCATGCGGCGGTGGGGGCGGCGGTTCAACCCCGCCCGGTCCCGGTGGCCCGCTTGCCCGGGCGGGGACCCTCGGCCCGGCGCGTGCGCGCCCAGACCGCACAACCGCTGGAGCCGGTGGCCGTCCATCCTCTGATCGCAGGCATCCGGGGTCCAGAGACCGGGCCGCTGCGGCGGAAGTACGCTCTGGTTGTCGTCCGGTGTTTCATTGCGGGGACGGACTGGGGAGTGGACG
>CAZIEQ010000274.1:0-3340 GCA_964538725.1 uncultured Acidimicrobiia bacterium
AGCCGCATCAGTGCTGTCCATACACCGGGTCACACTTCGGATCACCTCTGCTATCTGGTCGACGGGCGGCTTTTCTCGGGTGATCACATCATGGGGGGTTCGACTGTCGTGATCGAAGACCTGGCCGCGTACCTGGATTCGCTGCGTAGTGTCGTCGCGCTGCGTCCGGTGCGGATCCATCCCGGCCACGGGCCCGATATCGACGATCCAATACGGGTTACCCGCGAATACATCGAACACCGGCTGCAGCGGGAGCTGCAGATCCTCGCAGCGCTGCGAGCTGGGGCGGCGACCGTCGGCGGTGTCGTAGAGATCGTATATGGGGACGTTCCTCGACAGTTGCATCCAGCTGCTGCTCTCTCCGTCGGCGCTCATTTGAGAAAGCTCAGCGATGAGGGCCGGGTAGCCTTACCGGAGGGGACGGCGGAGTGGCGATCACCGGTCTGCTTGATCGAGGAGGCCGATTGAGACGATGGCTGGGCTCCATCTTGATCCTGGCAGTGGTGGCGGCTGCCCCCTCAGCCTTGGCCGACGTCAGCCGCGACGACGTCGCCCGGGCCCGCGACGCTCTCCGTGATGTGCAGGCCAGGCTCGAGGGCGAGGCAGCTCAACTCGAAGAAGCTTCAGCCTCAGAGCTGAGGGTGCGCGAGGAGCTGGCGATCCTGCAGGCTGATCTGGGTGTCACCGAACAGGAGCTCGTCGCAGCCGAGAACGCTGCCGTCGAGCGGGCCGCGGCGATGTACATGCAGCGCGGTTCGGGCTCCGGCCTGGTGGGCCTATTCGACGCAGTGTCGTTCACCGAAATACCCACCCGCATCGGCTACCTGGAGTCTGTCTCGGCGTCGGATCGCAGCATCCTCAACCAGCTGGGGGCAGCCCGCGACCGTTACGACGATCAGGTCGTCGTGGTCGAGGCGGCATTGGCCGGCCAGGAGGCAGTCGTCGCCGATCTCGAACGGATAACAGCTTCGATTACCGCGGAGCTGGAGAAGGCGGATGCCGAATACCGGGCTGTGGTCGACGCCTGGCAACGTCAGGAGGCGGAGCGTATTCGCCGTGAGGAGGAAGCACGGCGCCGTGCTGAGGAGGAGGCGCGCCGCCGTGCTGAGGAGGAGGCGCGCCGCCGTGCTGAGGAGGAGGCCGCCACCTCGACGACAACAACCACCACCACGACGACAACAACCACCACGCTGCCGCCACCGCCTCCTCCGCCGCCCAACGCGGAGGGTCTGGTCTGTCCAGTCGACGGCGCCACCGCATTCTCAGATACGTGGGGTGCTCCCCGCTCCGGCGGGCGGCACCATCAGGGAGTCGACATGATGGCCGCCCGAGGCACCCCGCTGGTGGCGATCGAAACCGGAACGGTCATCCGCACAGGCAACGGCGGGCTGGGCGGCATCACCTTGTGGCTGTCCGGGTCGATGTCGAGTGACCAGTATTACTACGCGCATCTCGATGCTTGGGCAGATGGGCTTCACCAAGGCCAGCAGGTGACGGCCGGTGAGCTTGTCGGATATGTGGGAAGCACCGGCAACGCCAGTGCCGCTTACCCCCACCTGCATTTCGAGTACCACCCCGACGGCGGCGGCGCGGTCAACCCGTATCCACTCGCCAAGAGCCTGTGCGGATAGCCGGCGCAGCCAGTCGAGGCCCTCTACGCCCTTGCGGCGAGCCCTTCTGCCAGCAGAGCAATGCGGGCCGTGCAGGTCTCGTCGTCGGCCGCCGGCATCATCTTCGTCAACTGCTCGGCGATAGCCGTGAAGGAGGCCGCGGCTGGGGAATCCACTTGGCCGACCACCGGATGCCCCTCGTCACCCCCGGCGACGACGGCGGGGTCGATGGGAATGCTGCCGAGTAGCGGCACGCCGAGGCCGGTGGCGAGCTCGAGTCCCCCTCCAGAACCGAACAAGGCGTGATGCTCACCGTCCGCAGACGTGAACCCCGACATGTTCTCGATGACGCCGATGACCGGCATGTACGACCGGCGCGCCATGTCCGCCACACGTGCCGCCACCTTCTGCGCGGCTTTCTGCGGTGTTGTGACGACGACCATCTCGGCCTGAGGGAGCAGGCGGGCGAGCGCCATCTGGACGTCGCCTGTCCCCGGCGGCATGTCGAGAACCAGGTAGTCGAGGCTCTGCGGCCAGGCGACGTCCCTGAGGAACTGTTGCAACGCCTTGGACAGCATCAAGCCTCTCCACATGAGTGCCGTTTCCTCGTCATCTACCAGCAGCCCGGTAGAAACGACGTGGAGACCTTGCAGCCGTGCCGGGATTATTCTGCGGTCGTCGTCTGCCTCCAGCCGCTGTGTCGCTCCCAGCATGCGGGGCACGGAAAAGCCCCAGATATCGGCGTCCAGCAGGCCCACCTCATGGCCGAATGAGTGCAGGGCCAATGCCAGATTGACCGCCACCGATGATTTGCCAACCCCGCCCTTGCCCGAACTCACCGCCACCACTCGAGTCGTTGGGCTCACCGTTGTCGGCTCGGCCCGCTCCCGTACCAGCCGGCGGGCGCGCGCCATCAGGTCGGAACGCTGCGTCTGGGTCATGGCGGTGACGTTGACCACCACCGAATCGATCTCCGGCAGCGCCGACACTTTGCGAACGACGTCGGCCTCGATCTGGTCGCGCAGCGGGCATGCAGCGATCGTGAGGGCAACCTCGACGGTGGCAGTTGTTCCGCTGACGTCGACGGCGCCGACCATCCCCAAATCGACGATGTCCGACCCGAGTTCGGGGTCGATCACACCGCGCAGGGCCGCTGTGACGTCTTCGGATACCTGCATGTGCACAGTGTATGGATGCATCGGGATGGAACGTGCAGTGCGGCAAATGCGTTCCTGTCTGGGCAATATTCACAACTTGGATATACTTTTCTCTCAATGATCACTCTCACCGAACCCGCGGCGTCCAAAGTGCGCCAGTTGATCGAGCAAGAAGGCGACACCGACGTCGCCTTGCGGCTGGCCGTCCGCCCCGGTGGCTGTTCAGGCTTCTCGTATGAGATGTTCTTCGATCGCGAAGTCGACGAGCGCGATTGGACGGATGAGTTCTACGGGGTGAAAGTGGCGGTGGACCCGCAGAGCATGGAGATGATCCGCGGGGCCGAAGTCGACTACGTCGACGGCCTGCAGGCATCGGGGTTCAAGATCTCCAACCCCAACCAGAATCGCAGCTGCGGCTGTGGGCAGTCCTTCTGCTGAGCAGCGATGGTCAAGCGGGTCGTTCCCACCCCCAGCGCAGTAAAGCCGATCGGTGCTTACTCGATAGCGGCTGAAGCCGGCGGTCTCGTCTTCTTTGCCGGCACCGTCGCCCTCGACCCGGCGACCAACCAACCC
>CAZIEQ010000275.1:0-3335 GCA_964538725.1 uncultured Acidimicrobiia bacterium
CTGCCGGCAAGAGTGCGCCGGATGCACGACCGGCACCGCCACTGCCCGACGCCACCGCCGCGGAACCGACGGCGGCCCACGCTCCCCCGCTTCGAAGTGCTGTTGAGGCTCCGCCGGATCCGGCCGAGCCCGGGTCGGTACCGGCGGTGGAGGCAGCGGATAATCCTCTGCCCGACATCGACGGCGAAGAGCCGCGGCACGCGGACGAAGCCGGCGACCCTGAGGAGCCGGTCGACGACGGCACCTGGATCGAGGTGCTCTACCCGGATCCAGAACAGGTGTTCCACGAGCACACGGTCGTCTTCGAAGGCAGAGCCGAGCCGGGCGCAGCAGTGACCGCGGGCGACTATGAGGCCGACGTCAACGAAGACGGAGGCTGGCGCATCGTGCTCGTCTTGACGCACGAGGGAGCCAACCGGGCAACGTTCACCGCCACCGACCGTCAAGGGCACATCGCAACAGATTCGATAGTCGTCATCTACGAGCCGCGGCCCCACGATTGGGAGTGGAGTGCCCACCAGCAGTGGGAGGCCTCCGACGATCCGGAGCCGTTCAACGTCTACTTCGGGACCGGGCGGCCGGGTGCCGCGGTGCAGGTCACCTCCGCATACGGGTCGGCCACCACCGAGGTCGACGACAGCGGGGAGTGGGAGGTTGCCGTCCACTTCTCGCAGTATCCGCTCAATGAAGAGTTCCGGGTGGTGGTCGAACATCTCGACTTCCGCGCCGAGTTCTGGTTCATCATCTTCGGGCACCGAGCCGACTGGGAGTGGAGCGCCCACCAGAGCTACGGGTCGTGTGGCGAGGAGGTCCCCTACGACGTGTTCTACGGCACCGGCAAGCCGGGCGAACAAGTGTGGGTCGGCTCGCCTTTCGGATCGGGTGTCACCGAAGTCAACGACGACGGTCATTGGGAAGTCAAGGTCGAGTTCCCCGAGGCTCCCTTTGGTGAGCCGTTCGAGGTCGTCGTCGAGCACCTCGACTTTCGCGAAGTCTTCACCTTCGTGCGGACGGGCACCGACCACTGAGCATGGCGATGGCAGTGCCGCTCCCGGGGGCCGGTTCACGCCGGCCCCCGGCTTGTATCCTCTGCATGTCACCAAGCTGTCACTGCGAGGACGCTGCGTGCCGACATTCAGGAAAGCTCTCGACGAGATCCAGACCTACGACCCGGGTAAACCGATCGACGAGGTGTCGCGGGACCTGGGCATCACCGACATAATCAAGCTGGCATCCAATGAATCACCACTGCCGCCCTTTCCGGAGGTGCAACGGGTCATCGCCGGGCACGCCGCAGGCGTCAACCGCTACCCGGAGAACAGTGGGTATCACCTGGTTCGCGCCTTGGCCGACATCCACGGTCTGCCACCGGAGAACATATGGCTGGGAGGAGGCTCGACCAATCTGTTGATGTGCGTCGGCCTGGCGGTCGGTGAAAGCGGCACCAGCGCCGTGTTCCCATGGCCGTCGTTCATCATGTATCCGATAATCGCTGCCTTGTCGGGAGCCAACGCGATCCGTGTGCCCGTTGACGGCGACTTTAGGGTCGATGCCGCCGCGATGAAGGCTGCCATTCGTCCCGACACCACGGTCGCTTTCCTCTGCAATCCGAACAACCCGACAGCCACCCACATCTCCAAGGCGGAAGTGGACGATTTCATAGACTCCATGCCTGACCGTGTGATGGTGGTCATCGACGAGGCATATCACGACTTTGCAGATGCTCCCGACTACGCGTCTGCGATCCCCCGTGCCATCGACCGTCCCAACGTGGTGGTGAGCCGCACCTTCTCCAAGGTCTACGGCCTCGCCGGTCTCCGCGTCGGATACATGGTCGGCATGGCGGACACACTGCGCCAGCTACGCAAAGCGCAGGTCCCGTTCTCCATCAACTCGCTGGCTCAGGCGGCGGCCAGGGAAGCACTGGCCCATCCGGCGAGGGTGCGCCAGCGCGTGGCCGACAACGCTTCGGGACGGCGTGTCCTTCTCGATGGGTTCACCGCAAGGGGTGTCGCCCACGCCGACAGTCAGGCAAACTTCGTTTTCGTCGTACCGGACGGGAATCCACATGACATCGCGGCTGCCCTCCTCCGGCTTGGCGTCATAGTGCGGCCGATGGGTGAGCGTTTCATCAGGGTCACAGTGGGCACAGCAGAAGAGGTCGCCCGCTTTCTGCGTGCCTGGGATGAGGTCGCGGTACCGGTCAACTGAACACTTGACCGTCACAGCGGGGGAATACACAGCCCGAAGGCAAGGGTTGCCGCGATGCCATGGGAATCCGAATAGTCGCCATCTCCGGCAGCCTGCGCCGACGGTCCTACAACACCGCTCTGCTGCGGGCAGCAGCCGAGCAGGCACCTGCAGGCGTCGACATCGAGTTATGGCCGATCAGCGACGTTCCCATGTACAACGGCGATGTTGAAACGGCAGGCGGTTTTCCTGAGCCGGTGGCACGGCTGCGGGCTGCGGTGGCCGGAGCCGACGGTCTTCTGCTGGCGAGCCCCGAATACAACTGGTCGGTGACCGGCGCATTGAAGAACGCCATCGACTGGCTATCACGCGGTCCCGACTCTCCGCTCGATCACAAGCCGGCGGCGATCCTCGGCGGTGGTGGCAGGTCGGGTACCCGTCTCTCCCAGACGCACCTGCGCGCTGTTCTCCGTCACAACGAGGTTGCCGTCGTCGCCGACCCCGAGGTTCATGTCGCCCGCGTCCATCACGCCTTCGACACGAATCTCGCCCTCGCCGACGAGTCGGTGGCGGCGAAGATTCGCGAGTTGGTTGCAGCTCTCGTCGACCTCATCGCTGAGAGTTCCACATCCGTCGCAGATTGACAAACGGCCATGTAGGGAACGATCGCAACCGTCGGCATCGCGGTGCGAAGAGGCCGGCAGAATGGACGGCTCAGGGGAGCGTCCGTAGGTAGCTGACGATGTCTGCGAGGTCGGTGTCGCTGAACGACGGGTTTCCACCCCGAGGCGGCATGGCGATTCCGGTCGTATTGGCCGGATCTGAAGGGGGCCGTCCGGCGGCGATGAACGCAACCAGATCGATGTCGCTGGTGGCATTCACGAACTCGGACTCCACGAGGCTCTTGCCGAGGCCGGGAAGACCAACGGCTCCAGGACCGTGACACACCTGACAGGTTGACGTGAACAGAGCCTGACCCCTCGCCGGACCGCTTGCCCCGTCTCCCGGCGGCAGGCCGATGGGTGCAGTTGTGGGTTCGGCTACCGGACCGACCGGGGTCTCTTCCGCACATGCGCCGGCGAGGCACAGCACTACTGCCGCCACTGCGGCGCGCCGCAGCGGGCGCAGCAGCGCGCTCCTCACCC
>CAZIEQ010000276.1:0-1061 GCA_964538725.1 uncultured Acidimicrobiia bacterium
TCGAACACGCGCTCTTCTCTGGGACGTCGTTGCCCGTCGAGCAGCTTCCCGACTGGATGGAACCCTTGGCCGCCGCCACCCCCCTGTTTCACGGTGTCGAACTGGTGCGCAAGCTGGCATTGCCCGACCTGGAACCGCCGCTGGTGTCCACCATGCCGATATGGGTACACGTCGCCTACCTGGGCGCGCTGACGGTGCTGGGCACCATGGCCGCGTCGCGTCTGCTGAGACGGAGGCTGCAGCCATGACATCGAAAAGCGTCGCCGTGCGCATCACCCCGCCGGTGTTCCTCGGCGGCTTCCGCGCCCATCGACTGTGGGAACGCAACTTCCTGGCCTACCGGCGTTTTTGGAAAGTGGTGCTTTCGGGATTCTTCGAACCCGTCTTCTACCTGTTCAGCATCGGTGTCGGACTGGGGGCCCTCGTCGGCGACGTCAGCGGGCCGGGAGGGGTACCGGTCGAATACACCGCCTTCGTCGCCCCTGCACTGCTGGCTGCGTCTGCCATGAACGGGGCCGTCATGGAATCCACATTCAACATCTTCTTCAAACTCAAATACGGCAAGATCTACGACGGCATCCTCACCACCCCGATGCGGCCCAGTGACGTCGCCATCGGCGAGATCGGCTGGTCGCTGTTCCGCGGCGCTCTCTACGCGGCGGCGTTCCTCATGGTGATGGCGCTGATGGGGCTGGTGGAGAACCTGTGGGGAATCCTGGCGGTACCCGGAGCGGTGCTGATCGGGTTTGCCTTCGGTGCCGTCGGCATGTCGGTCACCACCATCATGAAGTCGTGGCAGGACTTCGACATGGTCAACGCCGTCACCCTGCCGCTGTTTCTCTTCTCCGCCACCTTCTACCCGCTGGACGTGTATCCCCAGGCCATCCAAACCATCGCTCAGATCTCCCCGCTGTATCACGGCGCCGAGATCATCCGCGGCCTGACGCTGGGGGTGGTGGAGGTGGAGATGATCGGCCATGTTGCCTTCCTTGTCACCATGGGGATCATCGGGATGTGGATCACCTCGCGCCGCCTCACCGGGCTGCTGCTGAAGTAGCGGC
>CAZIEQ010000276.1:1161-3304 GCA_964538725.1 uncultured Acidimicrobiia bacterium
GCCAGGCTGGTGTCGCTGCTCGAAGACGGCCGGGTCTACTGTCACCCGTTCGTCACCGGTGAGCTGGCTTCCGGCCACATGTCGCGGCCCGGCGAGATCCTCGAGCTGCTGGAAAACCTGCCGGCGGCGGTAGCGGCGACCCACAGCGAAGTGCTGCGGCTGGTCGAGTTCAACCGGCTGTGGGGAAGAGGCCTGGGCTGGCTGGATGTGCACCTGCTTGCGTCCGCCCGGCTGAGCGGTGTCGGGCTGTGGACCAAGGATCGGCGGCCGGCGACTGCGGCCGCAACCACCTCCCCCAGAGGACTGGGGGAGGAACAAAGAGTGAGGGGGCAGGCACCGGCCACCTCTTTTGGCCCCCGGCCGCTTCCTGCCCCCTCTGCCGCCTGCGGCGGCTTCCTCCCCCGGTGACGGGGGGAGGACAAGGTCCTGCCGGCTACACCACCAACACGGTCCGCGACTCGATGTGGCCGAAGAGGTCACGGACGGTGAGCCGCATCGGCTTGTAGGTCCAGGTGGCATACAGCTCCAACTGGTCGGCGAAATGGGGGCTCAGCGGATCTCCGCTCTGACCGGGAGCCACCACGTTCTCCGCTTCGGTGTGCAGCCATCCCACCCGGACGATCTGGTTGTAGGTGCCGCGGTTCATCCAGATGGTGTCCGGCACCGCGCCGGCGCCGCTGGGTGCCCACACGATGTGGGCCACATCCTGGAGCCAGGATGCCGGGTCGGCCGACCCGAAGGAAGCGGTGAGATCATCCACCGCCGCCACCAGAGCGGCCGTCACGGCCTCGGTGGCGGTGGCACCGTCCAGATAGTCGACCAGCAGCGGCAACGCCGGATCGGGGCCGAGCATCCTCGCCACCAGGCTGCCCGCCACCGTCGGGTCGAGAGACGCCCCCAGCTCGTCGCCGAAGACGCCGTCCACCATGTACGGCCACCAGGTGTTGAACACCGCCACCGCGGGCTGGTCGTAGCGGCCGTCGCCGTCACCGTCGATCTGCAGCAGATCCCAACCGTCGAACACCGCCATCACACCGTCCAACCTCGGGTCGGCCGTCGTGTCGACGGCAGCGACCAGCTCGTCGAGCAGCGACGATGTGAACACCGCCGAAGCGTTGCCCGATGGAGTGTCGGTCGTCCACCCCGCCTGGCGGTTGATCGCCTCCAAAGTGGCCATATCCGCCGAATGGCGGGGCATGCCGTCCAGCAGGGCGAACAGCGTGTTCACCCGATGCACCGGACCCCACATCCAAAACCCACCCGACGAGTTGGACCAGTCCGCCTGCGGCTTGTTGTTCCAGCTCGCCATCCAGCCGCGGCGGGGATTGATGGCCCGGGGCATGGCCTTCCAAGGCACGAAGCCCTGCCACTCGGCGGCACCGGAGCCGTCGTGGGGGAACCAGGGGTTGTCCCCTTCGGCCCGTATCGGGACCTTGCCGACGTGGAAGTAGGCGATGTTGCCCCTCCGGTCGGCGTACAACACGTTGAAGTTGTATGCCACGTCGGCGAGGGAAGTGGCGAACTCCCTGATGTTGGTCGCCTTCGCCAGCCCGAGCCACGCGTCGTAACTCTGCATCTCCAGACCGACGACGGCGTTTCTCAACGTGAAGGCGGTGCCGTCGGCGGCGGCAATCACCGGGCCGTGCACCGAAGTGCAGATCTGCTGGTCGATGGGATCCGCGCCGAGGACGTTGACCGTCTCGGCACGGCAGTCGAAGTCCACCCAAGCGCCGTCGAACCAGTACTGCAGTGGATCGTCCGGATTCACCGTCTCGGCGTAAATGTCGCTGTTGTCGGAACCTCCGGATGTCAACGTCCACGCGTAGCCCTGGCCGACGCCTATCGGCACCAGAGGCCATCCTGCCAGCTCCATGCCGGTGACGTTGAACCCGGCGCCGTGGATGCCGATCTCGTGGTTGATCTGCGGAGCCGCGTAGTCCATCTGCGGACCTCCCAGCAGCAGCGGGGAGCCGCTGGCCGATAGCTGGGGGGCGATGACGATGGCGTTCGAAGCCGGGCCCGGCCGCAGACCCGCCTGCTGTAATGCCGCCTGCCAGTCTTCGACAGCGGCCTGGAAACTGACCGCAGCCTTGGCGGTGCCCGCCAGCCACACCGTGGCGTGTACCGCGCACGCGGAGCGTTC
>CAZIEQ010000277.1:0-3291 GCA_964538725.1 uncultured Acidimicrobiia bacterium
CTCACCCCTCCGCTCGACAGAGAGAGACCCCCACATCGTACGGGGGCCTCTCCCGTCCAGCACTGCCCCGCTTTTCGGAAACGTTGAACGCGATGGCGCCCGCAGCGAGCCGGGGAGGAGACTCGAACTCCTGACCTGCTCATTACGAGTGAGCTGCTCTGCCGCCTGAGCTACCCCGGCGCGGGCGGCATGGTAACCAGCGGCAAATGGTCGGGTACGGGCCATGTATGGTGCCGCCGATGGCAAACCAGGCTGACTTCGAGCGGGACGCGATGCCGTACGCCCCCCAGCTGTATTCGGCTGCGTTGCGCATGACCCGCAACCCCGCCGACGCCGAAGACGTCGTTCAGGAAACCTTCCTCAAGGCATACCGGGCATACCACACCTTCGAGGAGGGCACCAACTTGAAGGCGTGGCTATATCGCATTCTCACCAACACCTACATCAATCGCTATCGCAAGCAGCAGAGGCGACCCTCCGAGGTCGAACTCGGCGAGCTCGAAGACCTCTACCTGTACAAGCGTCTCGGGGAAGCTGGCGGCGCCGGTGCCGCTCGCAGCGCCGAGGAAGAGGTGCTCGACAGTTTTGTCGACGAAGATGTGAAGGCTGCCCTGGCGGCTTTGCCGGACCATTTCAGGATCCCGGTGTTGCTGGCAGATGTCGAAGGTTTTTCGTACAAAGAGATCGCCGGGATGCTCGAGATTCCGATAGGCACGGTGATGTCTCGCCTGCATCGGGGAAGAAAGGCGCTGCAGCAGCGGTTGTGGCGTGTTGCAGAGGAACGTGGGATAGGTCGACATGACTGAGTGTGACGAAGCAGTCGAACGGCTTTACCAGTATTTGGACGGTGAGTTGCCCGATACGGACGCGGGGGACGTTCGCCGCCATTTGGAGTCGTGTTCGGATTGTTATGGGGCGTTCGATTTCGAGCGTCGCATCATCGCGCGGGTGAGGCGCATCCGTCGCGACCCGGTTCCCCCGGAACTTGTCGACCGCCTGCGGACGTTCCTCTCACAGCACGCAGAGGGCAGTGACGCGGGCTGACCGCGTGGCAAGGCCCCGAAAGGCGACGACTGATGAGCGAAAACGTTCTACGCGGCAAACATATCCGTGGCAAGCTGAGAGCCCCTAAGACCTTCGCAGAAGATCGGGTGTGCGCAGAGTCGAGATGTGAGACCAAGCTTTCTCGCTACAACCGGCGCGAGCACTGTTACGCCCACGCTCCTACCCGATTCCCGCGGCTGCGGGGCAGGATCGTTCCCGAGAGCTGATTGCGGCAGGCGCGCGGCGGGTAACCTCCTGTGGGTGAGCCGCGCAATGAGATCCCTCGTGGTCCTTCTCATAGGTGCCGCCGTCGGTGTATGGGCGCCGGTAGCGTTCGCCCAAGAGGCGCCAGCCGCGCCTGAGGTGACGCGAAATGAGGCCACCTCTGGGGCGGCGGTGGACATTGCAGTCGAGGAGGAAGCCCCCGAAGAACAGCCGTGGACGGCACGTTTCATGATCCCGGCGATGGTGGCCCTCACCGCCGTCGTGGTCGTCCTTTCGGCCGTCGTCTACGGCCTCAGGGTTCGTGCTCGGTACCGCGTCGTTCGGTGAGCTCGGTGAAATGGGGCCTGGCGGAGAAGGTCGCCCGCCGATTCGCGGGTCGCTATCCCCTCGCCGACACGTATCACACCGCGATTCTGCGGCGGGACGCCCCGAGCATCGTTGCCGAGGCGGCGGCACTCGTTGCAGAGGAGACCCGGCTGACCGCCCCAGGGTCACCGGAGGTTCTCGTCGTCGACCGTGGCGATTGGGTGCGAGCCAACCTCTCCGTCTTCTCCCAGTTGCTGGCCCCCGTGGAACAGCGTCTTGCAGAGCGGAAGAGCGGCATCGGGAGCAGGCTCGCGGAACGCATCATGGCAGCGGAGGTTGGCGCGGTGCTCGGCCTGATGGCGAGACGCGTCCTCGGCCAGTACGAAATGGTGTTGCCGACTGCCGACGGCTCCGCAGGCGACCAGGTGATGTTTGTCGGTGCCAACGTCTTGGAGATGGAGCGCCGTCATGAGTTCCGCCCTGCGGAGTTCCGCTTTTGGGTGGCGTTGCACGAATGCACACATCGCCTCCAGTTCACCGGGGTACCTTGGCTTCGGGACCATTTCCTGGCATTGGTCGGTGAGCTGGTCGAGCTGTCGGTACCAGGACCCGGCCGTATGGCGCGAGTGCGCGAGGAGATACGGCGGTCGGCGGAGGCCGGTGAGCCGTTGATCGGCGAAGCAGGTCTGATGGGCCTGTTGGCCACCGACGAGCAGAAGCACCTCATCGACAAGATCCAGGCTCTGATGAGCCTGCTCGAAGGTCACGGTCATGTGGTGATGGATCGCATCGGTGCGGTGCGCCTGCTGGGGCAGAGACGCATGTCCCGGATTCTCAAGACCCGCCGCCAGGGGCGTGCCGGGACGTTGTTTCGGCTCATGGGCATCGAGATGAAACTCCGCCAGTACGAGCTCGGCGAGCGGTTTGTGCTCACCGTCGAAAGGGAAGCAGGATTCGGCGCTCTGAGCTTCGCCTGGGTGGGCCCCGACCGGCTGCCGACCCTCGCCGAGATTCACGAACCGGTGCGATGGCTGGAACGCGTGGCCTGACACCCGACGACCTCGCCGACATCGTCGCCGAGGCGATCATCGCCGCACCCCACGCGGTGGCTCTCAGCGGCGGTGCCGACTCGGCCGTGTGCGCCTGGGCGCTGATCCGCACCGGGGTGCCGGTACGGCTGCTGCACGTCGACCACCGGCTTCGCTGGTCGTCGTGGATGTCTGCGGGAGCCCGCCGCGTTGCCGAACATCTCGGGCTGCCGCTCCAGGTCCTGCCTGTCGTTGTTCCCGGTGGCCCGTCTCCCGAAGGCCAGGCGCGCCGGGTGCGCTACCAGGCGCTGACCGGCGAGTTGGAGGAGGGAGAGTTGCTCGCCACGGGTCACACCGCCGACGATCAGGCTGAAACCGTTTTGCATCGGCTGCTGCGCGGCACCGGGCCTACCGGCCTGGGAGGCATTCCCCAATACCGGCCACCGCTCGTGAGGCCCTTGTTGGAGGCGCGTCGCCGCGACGTTCGCAACGTGGCGGTTGCCGTGGGACTTCCTTTCCGCGACGATCCTGCCAACGCCGAGCCGTCCCCGACACGCAACCGTCTGCGCCACCGGCTGCTGCCACGCCTCGAAGCCGAATAGAACCCCAGGCTGCGCCCCGCCTTGGCCCGGCTCGTCAGGCTCGTCGCCGCCAGAGAAGCCGCCCGGCAGGAAGAGCATCTGGGAGC
>CAZIEQ010000278.1:0-3266 GCA_964538725.1 uncultured Acidimicrobiia bacterium
GGGCCGGCAGAAAGCGCGGCAGCCGGCGCAGGCGGTTGAAGATGCCGGCGCTGAAGCTGTTGTTGACACCGTGGACCTGGGCGGCGGCCTCCGGCTGGGTCTTGGGCCCCGCCGCTGCTGCGAGGTGAGGCCGTACAGATGGTGCAGCTCACCGGCGGCGATGGGCTGCGCTTCCACCCTGCGGGCGAGCTCGGAATCGCCCGCGCAGTTGTCTGGTCCGCTCCCCCGGAGATGGCGCCGTGGGACGGTTGACCCTCGGGACCAGATGGACTAGATGACAGGTCGCGTTGGTCCCGCATCGCCAGATTCTCCGACCCGCCAAGCCCCGTCCGTGCCAGGATGCGGCCATGGATCCTGTCCCCGGCCGTCTGCTGGTGGCAACGCCCCGCATCCTCGATCCGAACTTCGCGCGGACGGTGGTGCTGGTATGCGTGGCCGACGACGACGGCACCATGGGGCTGGTGATGAACCGCGTGGCCGACGTCGACGCCGCCGGCGCCCTCCCCGACTGGCAGGACCGGTTGGCATCACCCCCGCAGGTGTTCATCGGCGGGCCGGTGAACCTTCACGGTCTCATCGGTCTTGGAAGGAGATCATCCCGCTTCGAACCCCACGACTGGACCGAAGTCGAAGCAGGGGTGGGCATCGTCAACCTGAACGAGCCTCCCCAGCGCCTTCTGCCCCACGTCACCGACCTGAGGATCTTCGCCGGTTTCTCCGGTTGGGACACCGGCCAGTTGGACGCGGAGATACGCAACGGCGACTGGTTCGTCGTGCCGTCCGCCCCCGACGACATCTTCACCGCCGAACCCGACGGATTGTGGCGCCGCGTGCTGCGCCGCCAGGGAGATCGCCTGGCGTGGTTCGCCCTCTACCCCGACGATCCGCGCGACAACTAGAACCCCGGCCTGCCGGACGGGGTACCGTTCGCTCCGTGAGGCAAGAGCAGAGGAGAACAACATGCTCTTTCATGTGACCCATACCCATAGTTGGGACGGGTGCCCCTACAACGACCCGGACCGTGGTCGTGAGACTTTTGGGAAGGCATTCGCCGTCATGGCCGACTCTGACGTGGAGCTGGTGGGAGCCTGGGTTGATGCTCCTGCTCACACCGTCTTCCTCGTGTTGGACGCGGACTCTTCCCTCCAGATCGAAGAGGCTCTCGCTCCGATCATCGATGTTGGCTGGGCCGAAACCCGCCCGGTAGGAGATCTGGCAGACACCGTCGCCCGGCGAACCGGCGGCAACTAGGGCCCGGCCCGCGCAACTGCTGGGCGGTTAGAACGGCACCTCCACCGCGGCGCACAGGAACTGCATGAAGGGCGCTGCCCGGCGGCACATGGCGGTGTAGTCGTCGAGGAAACCGCCGCCGGAGATGCGCGCCTGGGTGAGCTTCGTCGACCCGAGAAAATGTCTCCGTTTCAGATCCTCGATGTATCGATGGTCGGGGTCGAAGCCGCGAGGCGGCCGTTTCAGCTTGTCGCCGTGGTCGTCCATGGCGTAGATGTCGCTGAACCGCTTGCCGTATGCCGCCTTCCTCCAACCGGTCGGGTCATCCACGATGGCCCGGCGGATCTTCGTTGCACTGGCGCTGTCGGGCCCCCAGATGCCGACTCCGGCGAAACTGGCACGGGGTTCGAGGTGCACGTAGAAGCCGGGGGCGTGGGCATCCTTGGCACGCACATGGCGGAAATGCATCCCCGTGTTGGTCTTGTACGGCGTCTTGTCCTTGGCGAAACGGGTGTCCCTTTGGATGCGGAACAGGGACCCTCCGACTTTGCGAGAGTCGGCAACGAAGTTGGGGGAGATGGCGGCGAGCCGCTCGCCGAAGTCGGTGATGAACTCCAAGGCGGGTTCGCGCACATGCTCCTCATACCGGGCCTGGTTGGCTTTGAACCACTCCCGATCGTTGTGACGGGCCAGGTCGTTGAGGAAGGAAAACAGCTCGGATGTGAAGTAGCGACGGGACATGTCCCTCACGCTAACCCTGCAGGTGATGAGATGGAATAGCCTTCAATGGACACAGAACTCGTTGCCTTCGGGGTCCTGCATCACTATCCAGTGGCTTCCGTATTCGTCGAACTCACCGAGTCGGGTCGCTCCCAGCTGCTGCAGACGTTGCGCGGTGTCGCTCACAGCCAGTCGTCGCTGGTGGGGGTCTTCACTGCCGGCACCGGCATTCACATCGAGGTGCACCCGATTCTTCGCCATCTTGGGTTCGGGGACCCGCTGGATGAATATGCGCGGCCCATCACCGGCGGGATCGACGAGGGCGGAGTACTTGTCCCAATCGTCCTCCGGTATCTGATTGGCCACTGCGAAACTCTCCCAGGTGTCGTAACCGTCGGGCGGGGGCTGCAACTCGTAGCCGAGCACCTCCGCCCAGAAACTCGCCAGCCGGTCGGGATCGGAGGCGTCGATGGTGACCTGGAAGGTGAAAGCCATGCCGCGACCCTACCCGGCACACCATGTAGTCGGTATGGGAGGCACCGTCGCGGCGGTAGCATCGCCGGGATCACCTATCGAGGGAATTCACATGTCATCGGGCACAGGAGACGTACCCAAAGCCCCTGGTACCTACCGCGAGTTCGTCGCCAGGTTCCCCGAGCTCGGCGAAGCCCACGAGAAGGTCGCTCAGGCGGTCGAGGACGCGGGACCGCTCGACACCAAGACGCGGGCTCTGATCAAGATCGGCATTTGCCTCGGGGCGGGATTGGAGTCGGCCACGAGAGCACACGTGCGCCGAGCTGCCGCCGCCGGAGCGTCCGTCGAGGAGATGGAGCAGGCCATCATCCTGGGGATGAACACTTGCGGATTCCCCAAGACCGTCGCCGCCTGGCGCTGGATGCACATCCAATTGGAGAGGAACCGGCGCGACGCCGGTGAGTAGCCGCCTCCCCGCCTACATACTGGCCGGCGGTGCCAGCAGCCGTTTCGGCAGCGACAAGGCTCGGGCAGTTGTCGGCGGCGAGCAGCTCATCCTTCGGGTGGCGAACGGGCTCAGCGAAGCAACGGAACGTGTCGTCGTCGCCGCCGAGGCGGGAGAATACGCCGACCTGGGTCTGACCACCATTGGCGACAAACGGCCCGGCGCCGGACCGCTGGCCGGTCTGGAGGCAGCCCTGCATCACTGCGACTCTCCCCGGCTGCTGCTGGTGTCCTGCGACCTGGTGCGCACATCGTGGCGGTGGGTGGAACGGCTCGCCGCCGCCCTCCGGCGCGCCCCCGCGGCGGCGGGGCGGGCGCCCGCCCGGGGGGGGGGGCGC
>CAZIEQ010000279.1:0-3239 GCA_964538725.1 uncultured Acidimicrobiia bacterium
GCCCTGACGGCCCGGCGCTGCGACGGTACGTGGAGATGCCGCTCCCCACCGGTGCGGTCGCGGCGGGTGAGCTGCTGGATGAGGCCGCCGTCGTCGAGGCGATAGCCGCCCTGTGGAAACGGCACCGTCTACCCAAGAGGCGGGTGATTCTCGGTCTCGCCAACCAGCGGATCGTGGTACGTCGCATCGTGCTGCCGCTGATGGACACCGAGGAGTTGGTGCAGAGCCTGCCCTTCCAGGTGCAGGATCTCATCCCTATTCCGGTGGAGGAGGCGGCGCTGGACCATGTGCCTCTGGGGGACGACGGCGACGACGTCGCCGACAACGAGCAGGCCGTGCTCGTCGTGGCGGCGCATCGGGATGCCGTATCGGCGATGGCGGCGGCGGTGCGAAGGGCCGGGCTCACAGTCTTTGCTGTCGATCTGCAGGCATTCGCCCTTGTGCGCTCGGCGATGCCGGCGGCACCGGACGACGATACGTCCGGTGCCATCGTGGATATCGGAGCTTCGATGACCCAGATAGTCGTCGCCCGCGGTGGTGTCGCCCGTTTCGTGCGGATACTCCTCACCGGAGGCAGCGACTTCACAGCCGCCCTCGTCGACGGCCTCGGGATGACGCCGGAAGACGCCGAAGAGTCGAAACGCCGTGTAGGGGTGATCGCCACCAGCAGTGAAGCCACCGAAGGCTCCGATGGAGAGATCCAGGGGTTGTTGACCCGAAAGGCGGACAAGTTCATCGAAGAGGTGAGAGGCTCCCTCCTCTACTATGAGGGCCAGTCTGGCGGTTCGTCTGTTGAGCGTCTCGTGGTGGCCGGCAACGGGGCACGTCTGCCTCATCTCGCCAACAGGCTCGGAGATCAGCTTGGGACGCGTCCGGAACCGGCGCGGGTGTTCGACCTGGTGCATGTGGGGCGCGTCAAGGTCTCTGCCGACGAGTTACAAGAAGCACAGCCGGTGCTTCCCACTGCGGTGGGCCTGGCTCTGTGGGGCTCCCGATGACACGTGACATCAACCTGCTCCCCGGTGATGGCCGCAGGGGCCTCCCCGGCCGGCGGCGCATCGGTGTGTGGATCGTCGCCGGGATTGCCTACCTGGCCTTGCTGTTCGCCATCGGAGTGATGTGGGATTCCAAGATCGACGATGCCGAAGCCGATCTGGTGGCGCAGCAGCAGATCGCCGACGACCTGCGCCGTCAGATCGGTGAGCTGGCGCCGCTGTCGCAGCTTCAGGTCGACTACGAGGCGGGCAGGGCCGTCCTTGGTCGGGTGCTCGCCGGTGATGTCGCCTGGGGCCGGGTACTCAACGATCTCTCCCGCATGATCCCGGACCGGTTGTGGCTGACCTCCTTCAACGGAGCAGTCGGCGACGATCCGGCGGGACCGCTCGGCGAGATCCAGTTTTCAGGAGTCGCCTTCGACTATCCCGACGTGGGATCCTGGCTTAGGTCGTTGGACTCGTTGGCATTTCCCGAGGTCGACGGCACCTGGGTAACCGGAGCCGGCCGGGCCGCCCTCGGAGGGACGACGGTTGTCGAGTTCAGCTCGACGGCAATGCTCACCCAGCGATCCATGTCGTCACGCGTCGACGTCCTCATGCCGGAGCTTCCGTGAACCGGGCGAAGACGCTCCTCGGAGCGCTGGCCGCGGTCCTGGTGACCGTGCTGTGGTTTCTCTTCCTGTTCACTCCCAAGAGCGACGATCTGTCATCGGCAGAGGACCAGACGCAGGCGCTGCAAAACGAGGTGCTGTCGCTGCGCGGGCAGCTGGGGCGGCTGCGGGATATCGAAGACAACCGAGTGTCCTACCTGGCCGCTCAAGCCGGTCTGGAGAGCTCCATACCGCTGGTACCCAACCTGGCCAACCTGATAGACGACTTGCATCTACTGGCAGACGACACCGCCGTAGACCTGCAGTCGATCACGCCGGGTGTTCCCACCGCCGTTCCCGGGGTGGGGGTGACCGAGATCGTCCTGGTGCTCGATCTGCAGGCGGACTACTTCGAACTGCTCGGGTTCCTCTACGGTCTCGAGGACATGGAACGGCTCGTCAAGGTGGATGCTCTCACCCTCGACTCGGAGGAAGAAGGAGGCGGTGAGCGGGTGCTGGCGGTGACGGTGACCGCCAAGGCATACACATCGCTGAGCGTCGGTGGGGAAGCCGTCGCGGCTTCTGCCGACGGCACCGAGGAGGAGGGATGAGATCTCGGCGCACCCTCGCCGCAGTTCTTGCCGCTGTTGCCCTGCTCGTGGCCGGGGTCTCCGGCGTGGTGTGGCTTGCCCGCAGCGGGCTGCTGGCTTCGTCCCATGGCCGGCCGCAGGCAGGGCAACCGGTGGCTGCGGCGCCGGCACAGGCCGCGGAGACACCGCCGGGTGATGTGCTCGGAGGTGCCCAGCTTTCGCAGCCCCGGGACCCGTTCCGCCCTTTGATCTCGGAGGAGTCCCCGCTGACCGGCCTTCCGGGAACCGGCGACGGCGGCGAGGGATTCGATCCGACGACCGTCACCATCACCTTGGTGGAGATCCGACAGGTCGGTGACGAGTTCCGGGCAACCGTTACCGTCAACGGAACCACCTACGATGTGGGTGTCGGCGACACTTTCGCCGGTCTCTATCAGGTGGTGAGCCTCACCGAGGATTCGGGGGTGTTCCTCTTTGGCGACAACGCGTTCACGCTCACTGTGGGTGAGCAAGTCCTCAAGTAGCTCCAAGCCGTCGTGATGTTGCGCTACTTCACCGCCGGTGAGTCCCACGGACCCGGGTTGACGGCCGTCGCCGAAGGGCTCCCTGCGGGCTTGGAGGTCGACGCCGCTGCGATCGGTGTCGAGTTGGAACGGCGCCGCAGAGGCCACGGCAGCGGGCGACGGATGGCGATCGAGCGGGACGAGATCGAGGTTCTCGGCGGTGTCCGCTTCGGCAGGTCGCTGGGTAGCCCGATAGCGATCCTGGTGCGAAACACCGAATGGCCCAAATGGCAGGAGGAGATGGCGACCGGCCCCGGCGAGGCAAGGCGGCCGATGACCACACCGAGACCCGGGCATGCCGACCTGGCCGGCATGTTGAAGTACGACACCCATGACGCCCGCGACATTCTGGAGAGGGCGTCGGCCCGAGAAACCGCCGCCCGCACCGTGGTCGGCTACCTGGCCAAGCAGCTGCTGCACACGGCTGCTGTAGATGTGGTGGGGGGGGGGGCGGGGATCGGGGGTGTGGTTGGCGATGCCGGCACCCCCTCGGGCGCTGCC
>CAZIEQ010000280.1:0-3212 GCA_964538725.1 uncultured Acidimicrobiia bacterium
GTGAACGGTGTCAGCGCCTCCCGGGCGGCCTGAAGAGCGGCTGCGATCCTCGCCAGGTCGATGTCGCGGCTCATCGTCACAGCGGCCAGAACGCAGGGACGAGGATCATCACCGCCAGGATCGTCACAGCCGTCAGGGGGAGGCCGAGCCGCAGGTAGTCGGTGAAGCGATAGCCGCCGGGTCCGTAGACCATGGTGTTGGTGGGGGCACCGATGGGGGTGAGGAAGGATGCGCCCGCGGCGACGGCGATCGCCACCGCCATGCCGCGCGGATCGAGATCCAGGGCCGTGCTCGACGACAGCGCGATTGGCATGATGATGAGGATTGCTGCCTTGTTGGTGATGAGCTCTTTGATGACGACGGTTGCCAGCACGATGCCGAGGAGGATCCCCGTGTCGCCCCACCGCCCCAGGCTGTCGACGACTGTGCCTGCTATGTCGTCGGCGAGACCCGAGTTGATCATCGCCGCGGCAAGGCCGAAGGCGGCGGCGATGGTGACGATGACATCGATGTCGACGGCGTCGCGTGCCTCCCCCGGAGTGACGATCCGCAGCAGAACGAGGACGGTGGCGCCGACCACCGCGGATGTGACCAGCGGCGCCGCCCCGGAGGCGGCGGTGGCGACAATGCCGACTGCCACCAAACCGACCACAGCCGCCCTCGGAGAGGGAGGCTGCTGGATGCGGCCCAGGCGCGAGACGAGGAGGAAATCCCGCCGGTCGCGCCAGCGATCACCAAACCCGGGGTCGGCGAGAAGCAGCAGCGTGTCCCCGACCCGGAGGCGTATGTCGCCCAGCTTGCCGGACAACCGCTGACCGGACCTGTGTACCGCGAGCACCGCCGCCTGGTAACGGCCACGGAAACCTGCCTCACGAATGGTGGCGCCGACGAGAGGCGACGACGCTCCAAGAACCGCTTCGAAATGGGAGGTGGGTCGGCGTCGCAGTTCGGTGACTTCGTCGTGCCGCTCCGCGGGAGCAAGCCCTGCCATCTGTTGCAGGTCGACGATCTGGTCCACGCGACCGACAAAGCGCAGCACGTCGCTGCCTCGCAGCACCGTGTCGGGGGCAACCGGAGCTATCGCGTATCCGTTGCGGTCGATCTCGACGAGGAACACGCCGCGCAGGTGCCGCAGGCCGCCGGCTTCCACTCTGGAACCGTCGAGGACGCCTCCGGTGATGACACTCATTTCCACGGTGAACTCGCGGGCAGTCTCTACAAGGCCGGCGCGGGCGGAGCGCCGTGATGCCAGCAGTCGCGGGCTGAGGAGCACCAGAAGGACGAGACCTGCAGCAGCCACCGGAAGGCCCACCCGGGTGATCTCGAAGAACCCCAACGGCTCTTCACCGGTCGCCTCCAACAGGCCCGACACGATGATGTTGGAGGCCGTACCCATCACTGTCACCAGACCGCCGAGGATGGCCGCGAAGGACAGCGGCATGAGCAGATCCGATGGGGAGTGGCCTCGCTGTTCTGACCACTGTTCGACTTCGGGAACCAGCATCGCAACGATCGGAGTGTTGTTGAGGAACGACGACGCCACTGTTGTGGGGATGGTGAGTCTGGCAAGGGTGGTTCGCCGGCCGCCGTTACCCAGCACCGAGGTGACGAATGGCGTGAGAGCGCCCGTCTTTGCAACGCCTTTTGCGAGCACGTAGAGGGCGGCAATGGTGATGGGTGCAGGGTTGGAGAAACCGGAGAATGCATCCTGCGGTTCGACGATTCCGGCCGCCAGCACTGCCACCATGGCCGCGGTCATCGCAGCCCCGGGCGACAGTAGGTCCTTGACGAGGACGGCGATCGTCAATGCGAGCACACCCAGCGTGAACCATGCTTCCCAACTCATGGCGCGCCGCGCCGCCGCTCAGTCGTTCTTCGCTGCGGCTGCGATGTAGCCGAGGGACTCGAGGTGGAGGATGATCTGATGCGCCGCCTCCTCAGGGCTGATGTCGGTGGTGTCGATCACCATGTCGGCGTCTGCGGGCTCCTCATATGGATCGGAGATACCGGTGAACTCCTTGACGATCCCCGCCCGCGCCTTCGCATAGAGGCCTTTGCGGTCCCGGGACTCGCATACCTCGAGTGGTGTGGCGATGTGAATCAGGTGGAACCCGCCGACAGGTGCCACCGTTTGGCGCACTTGGCGCCGGGTGTGGTCGTAGGGCGCGATGGGAGCGCAGATGGCTATGCCTCCGTTCTTGGTGATCTCGGCGGCCACGAAGCCGATGCGCAGAATGTTCAGGTCGCGGTGCTCTTTGGAGAATCCCAGTTCCGAGGAGAGGTTCCTGCGGACGATGTCCCCGTCGAGGAGGGTCACCGGCCTCCCTCCCAACTCGAGCAGCTTCACCAGCAGGGCGTTGGCGATTGTCGACTTCCCCGACCCCGAGAGGCCGGTGAAGAAGACGGTGAACCCTTGGCGGGAGCGGGGCGGGTGAGTGCGCCGCAGCTCGGTTACGACCTCGGGGAAGGAGAACCAGTCGGGTATCTCCCGCCCGTCGGCGAGGCGCTGGCGCAACTCCGTTCCGGATATGGACATGGAAGTGTGGGTGGTGTCGACCTCGTCGACCGGCTGGTAGGCGTCGAGCTCCTTGACGTACACCATCATCTTGAACGGGACCATCTCCACCCCCAGCTCGGCGGTGTGCTGCTGCAACAGCTCCTGGGCGTCGTATGGGCCGTAGAAAGGGTTGCCGGCCGAGTCGGACCCGGGACCGGCATGATCCCGGCCCACTATGAAGTGGGTGCAGCCGTGGTTCTTGCGGATGATGGCGTGCCACACCGCTTCCCTAGGCCCGCCGAGCCGCATCGCCAGTGGAAGCAGTGCCAGCTTGGCGGTGTACTTGGGGTAGCGGCGCTGGATCGCCTGGTATGCACGCACCCGGGTGTAATGGTCGACGTCGCCGGGTTTGGTCATCCCGACGACAGGGTGGATCAAAAGGTTGGCTTCGATTTCGCGGGCGGCCCGCAACGTCAACTCGACATGTGCCCGATGCATCGGGTTGCGGGTTTGGAAAGCCACGACCTTGCGCCAGCCGAGCCGGGCGAACGCTGTCCGTACCTCTGCGGGGGTGAGGCGCAGCGGCCGGAAGTCGTAATGGACCGGAGCCTGCACACCCTCGACGGTGCCCCCGACATAGACGGGGCCGGCGATCTCGCTCAGATAGGCGACTCCCGGACGCTCGCGTGTTGGGGACGCGGACAGCGCTTCGCCG
>CAZIEQ010000281.1:0-3175 GCA_964538725.1 uncultured Acidimicrobiia bacterium
GATCAGGGCGCGAGTCGTCCGTACGATGTCGTGGGGCTGTTTGCTGGTGGAGGCCAGCTTGGGACGCCAGGTAGTTCTCGGGGAACTCGACGCCCGGCTCGTAACGGTGCATCTGAGCACCGCCATGTTGCTCCTCGCCGCGCTTCTGTTCCTGGCGACGCGGCCGGCGCGAGGAGCGGCGCTATCCGCTGCCGCCCGGCCCTACTGGCTGGCGGCCGGTGGTGTTTTCCTCGTCATCGCCCTCGGAGCGTTCGTCCGCGGTGAAAACGCCGGCCTGGCGTTCACCGACTGGCCCCTGATGGATGGAACGTTGCTTCCGGGATCTGTGACCGACTCGATCCCCGACCTCGCACAGTTCCTCCACCGTGCCGCGGTGCTGCTTGTGGGCATCTACTTGGTGCGGCTCGTGTTCGCAGTCCGCAGGGGATCCCGGCCCGAGGGAGTCCGCACAGCCTCCATCATGATGCTCGCTCTTTATCTTGCACAGGCAGCCCTCGGGGCAGCCAACATCTGGCTGCTGCTCACATCGTGGACCCGGGTGGGACACGTGGCCCTGGCCAGCCTGCTGTGGAGTGTCGCCTTCATGCTTCCATTCGCAGCCGCCCGACCGGCCGCTGCGGAGAGCCCGAGCCGCCGGCATACACTGGCAAACCTCCACGGCGGCCGCTGACGGGTATCACCAGGAGACCCGCACCGGGTTACCGCGGTGCCTTTCCCTTGCTCGACGTCGAACAGGCTCCGGCCACAACGTACACTGTGCCCTACAGCCACAACCAAGGACCCAGGCATGTTCAAGAAGATGATCCTGCTACTCATAGTGGGCGCTCTCGTAGCGGCTCTGGTCAAGCACTTCACCGAAGAGGCGTAACGTGGGTGAGCCGTACCGGCTCGCCCCGGAACACCACGATTTCCGCGAGGCAGTGCGCGCCTTCGCCACCGACAAGGTGCGCCCGAGGGCGGCCGCCATCGACGCAGCCGGGAAGTACCCGGCCGACCTCCACGCGGAGATGATCAAGGCAGACCTGTTGTCGGTGATGCTGCCTGAAGACGCCGGCGGAGCTGGCGCCGACTCGATCAGCCAGGCCATTCTCGTCGAGGAGATCGCCCGTGTTTGTGCTTCGACGTCGATGATCCCCGTCGTCAACAAGCTGGGGATGATCCCGATCCTCATCGCGGGCACTCCCGACCAGAAGAAGACGTGGGGAAGCCGGGTTGCCACCGGAGATGGCCAAGCGGCCTACGGGTTGACCGAACCCGAAGCGGGTTCGGACGTGGTGGCGATGAGGACCCGCGCCAGGCGAGACGGTGACGAGTGGCTGCTGGACGGTACCAAACGCTTCATTTCCCAGGCCGGTGTCGCCACCTTTTACACGATTTTCGCCAAGACCGACCTTGAGGCGCGCAGCCGTGGAATCACATGCTTCATCGTCCCGGCAGATTCGGATGGATTCGAAGTGGCCCGCTATGAAGACAAGATGGGCCTGCGCGGGTCACCAACCGGTGAACTACATATCGACGGTGTGCGGGTACCCGACGACAACCGGATCGGGGAGGTGGGAGACGGCTTCCACATCGCCATGCGCACACTCGACCGTTCCCGTCCCGGCATCGGAGCCCAGGCGGTCGGCATCGCCCAAGGAGCACTCGACGCAGCCCGGACGTATGCCTGTGATCGCCGTCAGTTCGGCAAGCGAATCATCGACTTCCAGGCAGTCGGTTTCATGCTGGCCGACATGGACATGAGGATCCGTGCCGCACGCCACCTGGTCTACGAGGCACATGACATGGTCGACCGAGTAGACCCGGAGCTGCAGTACGTGTCGGCGGCGGCCAAGTGCTTCGCCGCCGACGTGGCGATGGAGGTCACCACCAACGCCGTTCAGGTTTTTGGTGGCTACGGCTACACCAAGGACTTTCCGGTCGAGCGTTACATGCGCGACGCCAAGATCACTCAGCTGTACGAAGGCACCAACCAGGTTCAACGACTGGTGATGAGCCGTATCCTGGCGGAGTAACAGCGGCGCGGGGCCTGGGTAGGTGGAGACCGCCGACTCAAACGAACCCCTCGATGGCTGCGGCTATCTCGTCGGCATGTGTCAACATCGCCTCGTGGCGAGCCCCCTCCAGAACGACCGCATCGACCTGCAACAGCCGGGCGAGCTCACGTTGGGCAGCCACCGGGATCAGCTGGTCATCGGCTGGGATGATCACCCTGGCAGGTGCCCGCAGGGAATCCACCCAATTCCTCGAGTCGAACCGCCAGATCGCCTTGCCAGCCTCCACGTAGAGATCCACGTCTCGGTGGCGGAGTGATTCCCACAGCCAGCGGGCATGCTGTGGGGAAACGACCCCGCTGCGCAGCAGATACCGGTGGGACAGCCACAGGGACTCCCGCATCGACACCCTGCCGATGCCCTTGGCGGCGAACAGGTAGGACCTGATGAGACGGCGACGGTGCGGAACTGGGTATGCCGCCGTGGCAACCAGCACCAGCCGAGAAACCCGTCCCGGATGCCGCCGCGCCAATTCTTGGGCGACCATTCCCCCCATCGAATACCCCACCACCGGCACCGCAGCCAATTGCAGCGCATCCAACACCGCGGCCATGTCATCGGCGGCGTCGGCAACGTCGTATCGCTCCCGGATGTGGTCGGACTTGCCGTGGTTCCTCTGGTCTGGAGCCACCACGTGGAAACGGGCGGCCAGCCGGGGAGCTATGCGATGCCAGGTCGCAAAGCTGTCGTATGCCCAACCGTGGATGAGGAACAGCGGCGGCGATCCCTCGGCTCCGGCTTCTCGAACGAGAAACTCGTGGTGCGCCGCACGGACGGTGCGCCCCGTCGGTGCCGCCGGCAAGACTTGCGGGCCGGAAAAACGGGGAGGGATCTCAGGGCCGAAGAGCCGCCACCCGACCCATGCCAGACCTGCACCTGCCGCAAGCCTGTCAAGTCGCATCACACCTCTCCCGGTTTGTGGTCGGGCCCATGTGCAAGCCGGGGGGTGACGATCCCCAATGTCGCCACCGCCGCCATGACCAACACGCCGGCTGCAAGGCCGAAGCCGAGGCCGAAGTCGCCTCCTTCTACCACGGCACCGAGAACTATCGGACCGACGACCAGGCCCAGGTCGCCCGCCATTCGAAAGACCCCGACGGCGGCGCCTGCCGCCCCTTCGG
>CAZIEQ010000282.1:0-3164 GCA_964538725.1 uncultured Acidimicrobiia bacterium
GCAGAAGCGGCTGCCCCGGCGGCTCGTGGCCGCGGCACCCCCGCGCACGCTGTCCGCGGGGTCCGCCTCCCCCAGCGGCTGAGTCGTCGCTGCAACACTGCGAGGCCGCGGCGCAGGCCGGTGACAGTCGGCTGGTAGCCGTAGCGTTGCATCTCCCCGCCGGCAGCGGCTTCTATCGCAGCCACCGTGCTCGGATCGAGCGCCGTGCGCCAGCGGTCGATCGAACCGGAGCGGATCGGACCTCGCGGGTCATGGGCACCTTTGGGACGGCCGGTGTCGCTGCGCCCGTCCATCGCTGCAGCAGGATGATCGAGGTCCAGGAAAGCAAACAACTCAGGAACCCGACCGCCCGATGCGACGTCTTCGTAGCGGAAGACGTTGACTCGAGCATCGATTTCCCACTTGGCGGCGGCCGCGGCGCTCTTCTTCCACCCGGCGACTATCCAGGGAATCGGACGGTTGGTCCACGCCGAGTCGAGCGCCAGCCACGATGCCACCACGGCCCGGGGGTCGCGGATGACGAAGAGCACCCGTGCCTGGGGATACCAGTTGAAGAGGACATCGAGATGCTCGAAATGCGCCGGCGTCTTCTCCCCCCAGCCCGGCTTGCCGTACAGCTCGGCGTGGGCTCGCATGACGGCTGTGAAGATGCCCCGAAACGAAAGGTCGCCTGCCGCCTCGATTCGTTCCCGTAACTCGCCGGCATCCAGCTCCAAGGCTTGGAACTGGCCGTCGCCGGTATACGCCTTCCAGAACTCGTCGAAGCCGCGGGGGTCGCTGAGATCGACGTTGGGGAATAGGGGCACCCACGTGCTGAGGAAGTGGGTTTCCGGGGCGAGCTGCACGAGCGGGTGGGTGGAGATGACAGAACGCAGCAGGGAAGTCCCCGATCGGGGAAAACCCACCACGAACGTGGGACGGTCGGCTATCTCGGCTGCATTCAACGGCACCAGGATCGCCTCCCGCGCATGTCGATCGCGTGGCAACGCCTCGGGACCTGGGAAAGCAAGCTGAACCTCCGTTGCACCGGCGGTGATGCGACCGCGAAGATTGTAGGCGTTGGGCGGTGATCCGCCGGCCCGCGACGACGCCTCACAGGAGACACCGAATGCGACTGCTAAGCCCCGGCGCCGTCCACGCTCATCCGTAGAATGCGGCCAGCTGCTGACCCACATGGGCGGCTCCATCTGCAGTCAGGTGACCCAGCTGGTCGGCATACTGCGAGCAGCTTCCCACCTCGGGGGACGCCCCGGCAACCACCGAACCGTCCTCTCCCGCCACCACGATGCCTATACCCTGGTCTATGTCGGGATGATTTCGCGAGGCTCGGATGCTGTTGCCGCCGAAGAAGCATTCGGCGTGGCCGGGCCCTCCGACCACCGGCTGCAGCATGATCAGCTTCACCGCGGTGTACTTGGACCTGATCACGTCGACGACATCCGCCACATCGGCGGCCCACGCGTCGGCAGGACGGCCGCCGCCGCTGATGGTGAGCAGCACCCGATCCACCTCCGAGCGGTTGCACTGGGGGTTGCGCAGCGGCGCGGTCCAGCCGTTGAAGTCCGGGTTGGTCCACTTCTCGATCGACGATCCGGATTGGATGCGCGCCTGCCAACCGTCGAGACCGAACTGGTCGAACCACTGTCCGGTCTGTGAGAAGCCGATCACCTCGGTGCACGCGTACTCGCCCGGGGGTGGCGGCGGAGGGGAAGGGCCGGGGGGAAGCGGTGTCAGACCCAAAGCGCGACCGAGAAACGAGGCCATCTGGGCCCGGGTCACCGGGTCGGCAGGGCAGAACAGCGACCCGCTGCAGCCGGCGGTGACACCCGAGGTTGCCAGCCGGTTGATGTCGTCCTCGAAGATCGAAGCCTCGTCGTCGGTGAAGTAGTCGCGATCCGGCGGCCCGAGAGCGAACGCCCTGCGCAGGAACGCCGCCATCTCACCTCTGGTGACCGCCAGATTCGGGCAGTAGACGCCGGTGCCGCACCCGGTGGTAACGGCAGCGGCGGCGAGCCGGTTGATGTCGTCCTCGAAGATCGAAGCCTCGTCGTCGGTGAAGTAGTCGCGATCCGGCGGCCCGAGGCCGAGCGCCCTAGTCAGAAAAGCAGCCATCTCACCCCGGGTGACCGTGTCCTGGGGGCAGTAGCGGTCGTTGACCGGTGGGTTGCATCCATGGGTGATGCCGGCGGCCGCGATGGCTTCGATGTACCCCTCATGGACACTGCCGTCGTCGTCGACGAAACGGCCTGCCGCCAGTGCTGACGGCACAGCGGTCACCAGCGACGCGGCAACAAGTACCGCCGCGAGCCCAACCCGGGAAACATGTCCTCTTCTCACCGAGCCGGCACGATAAGCCCCCCCGGGAGCTAAGCGGAAAGGGACACGCCAACTGCCCCCATTGCGACGATCCGATCCCGACCCGCAGCAGGTGGCGCGCAGCTCGGATCTTGAAGACTGCTGCTATCTGCGTAAAACCGGGACTCTCGTATCGTGCCGGCTCCACCTGTAGGGAACCGGAGGGAAACAGGATGAGACGTTCAGGGAGCGGTCGCTGCCGCAGCCGGCTGGGTGATCGAGCGCATGGTGCTGTGGCATTGCGGCGGCGCCTGTCCCGTATCGCCGCCCTCACCGGAGTTGCCGCTGCAGCCGGCGTGCTGCTGCTTGCCGCCGGTGTGTTGGGCGCCCACAACGCACGGGCCGCCGAAGTCACCGTGTTCTCGGGAGACGTGTCGCTGCCGAACGGCCATACGGTCGCCTCAGGAGACACGGTGCGCTTCGACCCCAACCGCGACACGACTGTGGAAGTCACCGGCAACTTCGTCGTGGAGGGAACCCTCGAGATGAGGCCGGTCGACGGTGTGACCCACATCCTGCGCTTCGTCGGCGTCGACGAGTCCACGTTCGTCGGTGGTGGGCACATCGTCCTCGAAAGCGACCCCGGGCTGTGGGTGACTGGTTCGGGCAAGCTGGACCTGATCGGGGACCCCAAGACCGGGTGGAACCGCACCGGAGATGATCCGACCTGGGATGCTTCCGACGAGCTGCTGGTGGCTCCGACGGCCAGCGGCGACTTCGGCAAAGGCGGTTTCGACGCTTTCCAACTCGGCCGCCCGGCTCCCCGCGCTCACCCGCGCGTGACACCGGCGGAGACGATCCAAAGATCG
>CAZIEQ010000283.1:0-3163 GCA_964538725.1 uncultured Acidimicrobiia bacterium
CGGCCGTTTGCTGCATCCGAAGAACTGGACGCTGCCGGTTTGAACGCCAACCGGTCGACGATTGACAATCTGCGGCTCTGGGACCCTTCAGTGTTGGAGACCACCTACCGCCAGCTCCAGGAGCTGCGCACCTACTACAAGTTCGAGGACGTCGATGTTGACCGCTACACGATCGGCGACGACCTCACCCAGGTGATGCTGGCCACCCGGGAGCTGGATCAGGCCAACATCCCCGGCTCGGGCTGGGTGAACACCCACCTGGTGTACACCCACGGCTTTGGGGCTGTGCTGTCACCGGCGAACACGGTGACTCCTGAAGGCCAGCCGGACTTCTTCGTCCAGGACATCCCTCCTGCCTTGAAGGCGGGCATCGACGCTCCGAGCTTGGAGATCACCCAGCCCCGCATCTACTTCGGGGAGGGGTTCCGGGAGGGCTCGTTCGTCATCGTCGACACAAAGGAGAAAGAGGTCGACTTCCCGACCGAGGCCGGCGCCGACGCGGTCGAGACCAATAGCTACGACGGGGCGGGAGGCGTGCCGGTGGGCAGCTTGTTCCGCCGCCTCGCCTTCGCGCTGCGCTTCGGAGATTTCAACACGCTGATCTCCGGCCAGCTGACCGGCGATTCCCGCATTCTGATGGTGCGCAACGTGCGAGACCGCGTGGAGACCGCGGTGCCGTTTCTTCATCCCGACGCCGACCCCTACCAGGTGATCCTCGACGGCCGCCTGGTGTGGGTGGTGGACCTCTACACGACGACAGATCGCTACCCCTATTCACAGCCGGCCACCACGGCACGTCTCAGCGCCGTCAAGTCGGATCTGCCGTCGGACTTCAACTACGTGCGAAACTCGGTGAAGGCCACAGTAGATGCTTACAACGGCACGATGACGTTCTACGTCGTCGATGACAGTGACCCTCTGGTGCAGGTGTACCGGGAGATTTTCCCCGACGTGTTCACCGACGGCGATGAGATGCCGGCGGCGCTGCGTGACCATCTGCGTTATCCCGAGGACCTTTTCCGGGTGCAGTCGGACATGTACACGCTGTACCACGTCACCGACAACCGGGTGTTCTTCAACAACAGCGACCCGTGGGGAATCGCCCGTGACCCGTCGACCACCCCGCTGGAGCAGATCCGCGACGCCGGTTTCTACGTGAGCAACGAAGGCCAGGCGATCGTGCCGATGGTGCCTTACTACCTGCTGATGAGGCTTCCCGACGAGCCGGAGCTGTCGTTCCTCATCATGCAGCCGTTCACCCCGGAGAACCGGCCCAACATGGTTGGGTTCTTGGTGGCCAAGTCCGGTCCAGACAGCTACGGCCAGATGATCGACTTCGAACTTCCCCGGGACCGTCTCGTCGACGGTCCCGGCCAGGTGGGCGCCCGTCTCAACCAGGATCCGGACATCTCGCGTGAGTTCACCCTGTTGGGCCAGGAGGGGTCCGAGATCATCCAGGGGAACATGCTGGTGGTGCCCATCGAGCAGTCGGTGATCTACATCCAGCCGGTTTATCTGCAGGGGGAGCAGGCAGCGCTGCCCGAGTTCAAGAAGGTGGTCGTTGTTTTCCAGGACCGCATCGTCATGCGCGACTCCCTCGACCAGGCGCTGGCGGATGTGTTCGGTACGGAGGCGCCGCCGCCGGTGACTCCGCCCACCACCCCGCCCGGCGGTGGGGAGGTCCCCGGCGAGGTGGCCGACCTGATCGACCAGGCGAACCGGGCGCTGGCCGACGCCGACGCCGCCTTGCTGCAAGGCGACCTGGCCGGATATCAGGCGAAAGTCAACGAGGCGGCAGCGTTGATCGCCCAGGCCGAGGAGCTGCTCAGCGGGTGACCGCCGCCGGGCCTGGGGTGTCTCATTCGAACTGCACGGAGCGGCGGCTGATCGTGCCGTGCTCGAAGCCGTCTACCGGGTAGGTGACGTCGTCGTCGCCTGCGGTCCCGGCGGCGACCAGCAGGGGGCGGTAATGCTCGGCGCTGGGATGGCTGCGCAGCGGTTCGGGAGCGGCGTCCATCCACTTGCACAGCGCCCGGTGATCCCGCGTCGTCAGGGAGCGTTCCACCCAGGCGTCGAAGTCGACCACGTGTTGCGGCGGGGGTGAATCGCCTTCCCAGGACGCCCCCCGAAGGTCGTGGACCAGGTTGCCGGTGGCGAGGATATAGACGCCTTCGTCCCGCAGCGGCGACAGTTCGCCGCCCAAGTCATATAGCTCCTGGTCGCTCATCGTTGCCGGCATCGAGATTTCCAGCACCGGCACGTCGGCGTTGGGGAGCAGATGGATGAGCGGGATGAAAGCGCCGTGGTCGAGGCCCCGGTCCTTGCGCACCGTTTCGCAGTGGCCGCCGAGGAGCTGTTCGACCCGGTCGGCGAGCCGGGGCGCTCCCGGCGCCGGGTAGCGCAGCTCGTACATGAACTTGGGAAAGCCGTAGTAGTCGTACAGCAGCTCGTGATGGGCGGTGGTGCAGCCGATGGTCAGCGGGGCGGCCTCCCAGTGGGCGGATACCGCCAGCACGGCGCGGGGCCGGGGCCAGCGGGCACCCCAGCTTTGCCACGGGGAGCTGCGTTTCGAGTCGATTGCGTTCAGCGGGTTGCCGTGGCCGACGAACCCCACCGGCATCCTGCCCATCGAAGTCCTTTCTCGGACTCCATGTAAACAGGGACCGGGCGGAGAGCTTCCCACCGAGATCCACAGCCGCCGCCGGGCCCGGTGTTAGCTTCGGCCCGATCGGCGCCACGCTGGGAGTGCGGCAGCATCAGCGGCGACAGCTGTGGCGCCCTCGGCGGCCGGGGCCGGGGGGAACGGCGAGGGCACCCACGCTGTGTCGGCGGTCGCCTGCCGCGCCTCGAGAGCCACCGCAGGGGGCATCCTCGCGGCAACGGAGGCTGTATTGGATGAGCCGGCTAGTGCTTGTACAGGCCCATCAGGGTGGCTTTGTCCAGCGTGTTGAAGTGGAGCATGAAGCCGACCACTGCCGCCGAGGTATCGGCGTCGACTTGGAGCGTTTCCTCCCCGACGGCGAACACGGTGAAGATGTAGCGGTGGGGATGGTCACCTTGCGGCGGGCACGGCCCGCCGTAGGCGGGGGCGCCGAAGGCGGGGCGGGGCTGCAAAGCGCCCGCGGGCAGCGCGCCCGGAACCTGGGCTGCCGCGTCGGAGGTC
>CAZIEQ010000284.1:0-3156 GCA_964538725.1 uncultured Acidimicrobiia bacterium
GATGAATTCACGCGTGTCACAGGCACGTTCGAAGTGCGGCGCGACTGGCTGGTGGTGCGCGGCGACCGGATCTATGTGTCGCTGGCGTCTGCGGTCGCCGCCGGGACCGAATCCGAGGCAGTGAAGCCGATGGACAGCGGCCTGTGGTTCTGGGGCACCGAACCCGATGCAGTCGAGTCGACGGTCGAATACGCCAATCCCGATGTTGCCGGCAGGATCACCGTCGAGTTCGACGCTGCAGATCCCGGCGGCGCGGTCGCGCTTCGAGTCATCCCCGGCAGCCGGTCGAGAACATCCGCAGACACCACGGTGCCGGTGACGGCCATGCCTCTCATCGTGCCGGCCGGCGAAGGGCGGTTTCCCCTCGGCGGAGGTGTCGACCTGGTGGTCGACGACGTGTTCGTCGGTGATGTCACCGGCTCGGCCGCCTGGCATCTGGAGGGAGGCAGCAGCGAACGGGCCCGGATCGGCCTCCAAGTCGACCTGATGGCAAGAGGCGAGTTGCTGGGCACCGTCTTCTCCAAACATCTGCTGGGCACGGTCGCTTTCCTGCGGGAGACAGCAGTCCCGCCCGGCCCCTCCCGGGAGGGAGTCACCGACCTGGCGCTGCCCTTCGGCTCTTCCATCGACCTCGCCCGGGTGGACGGAGCCGTATTCCACTGGACCGTCGACCTGTTCCGCTACGACCGGCCGCCGCTCACGATCCCCCTCGAACTCACCCCGGTGTTCATCGACACTCGCTGACCCGGTGGGCAGGGTGCGGGCCTCGCTCGTCAGTCGCGCGCCGGGGCGCACAACCTCCCGTTGTTGTAGTCGTCCAGCGTGCTGTGAAGCGTCGCACCACTTGTCTGCCAGGCGCTGCTGCTGGCACGTACGTTGCTGCCGGGCGGGTAATCCCACAACCACTGGTCGGCGGCTGCGATCGTGCTCGCAATGCACGAAGAGTCTGTTCCGATGGCGACGTTCAGTTTCGCTGCCACCAGCTGGGGGAACATGTTCAGGGTCTTGTCCCCCCGCGGATTGGTGCGCATCAGGTTGATGGCCCTGGCCTTGGTGTAGGTGACGTGACCGATCTCGATCGTGTCGCTCGGCCAGGCGTCCGCATGGTTCTTCCAATAACCCGGGGTGCCCGTGCCCGCCGACGGCACCGTCGTTGTCGTTGTGGTGGTCGTTGATGTGGTGGTGGTGGTCGTTGTCGTACTGGTGCTCGTGGTCGTCGTTGTGCTGGTAGTAGTAGTGGTGGTGGTGGTCGTAGTGGTGGTCTCACCGGATATCTCGATGTTGTCGATGGCTCCGGAGCCGTTCAAGGTGATCCACATGAACTCGACGCCGGGTACTCCGATGGTGATCGTGGAGTGTTGATGGTTGCCGGTGTCGGGAATGGGAACGCTCCCCAGCAATGAGCCGCCTCCGAAGAGCAGCACCCGGCCGCCTCTTTCGACCGACTCCACATCGGCTACATCGATCGAGTCGACGGTCACCGTGCCGTCTCCCCAGTCGCGGAAGTCGAAGTTGAAGAACGAGTTCGGCAAGTCGGCGTCGTCGGGATCGGAAGAGTTCCAATCTTCGGTGATGACGAGAACGTTGCCCAGCTCGGGGAAGAGGAGGTCGGTGTCGCCGCCGGTGCAGCCGCCGCCGCAGGTGGCATCGAAGATCATGGCGGCGTTGCGACGTCTGTTGAGCGGATTGACTCCGCGCACTCTGACGGTGCCCAGGTTGTCTCCGGAGATACCGGCCCCGGCGGACACTTCAGTGACGATGGCACCTTCGGGCAACCCGCTGAAGTCGATGGTGGCCGTCGCATCGGCCCCGACCGCCATCACGGCGACGCCAGCCACCATCGCCGCCGCCAGGCCGGCAATGAGAACCTTGCTCGGCATGATCCTTCCTTTCCCCATAGCCCGAGGAAGGTATGCGCCCGCCAGGCCCAACCCATTCCCCTGCTACGAATAGTAGTCGCCGTTTGCTGCGCTGGGTAGTGGAGACTGTGGCCCGCTTCTGCGCTTGCGTCGACCTACGCTGGCCGGCATGCGGATCTTGTATAGCGATGCCGCTTACACCGATGGCCGGTCCGCCCAGCTGAAGCTGGGCTGGTCGGTGCTGGTCGTCGACGGCCGTGTCGAATACCTGGGTCCAGCCGAGGATGCGCCCCGCGCCGTCGACGTCATGGTGGTCGACGCCGGCGGCTCGACCATCGTCCCCGCAATGGTGGACGCCCACGCCCACGTCACCCTGCCCGGCGGCTCCCATTGGATCCACCGCATCGGTGATCCCACCGTCCGGCTTCTCGAAGTCGCCGAGCACAACGGCGATCTGATGGTGCGATCCGGCACCCGGTGGTGCCGCGATGTCGGATCGCCGCGACGTCGGCATCCGGCACAGTGCGGGGAACGCGCTCTGGCGCTGCCGCTGCGGGAGCGGTGGCGGGGACGCCGCGACCGCCCCTACATCCGTGCCGCCGGCACCTGGATATCCAAGGAAGGAACCCTTCCCGGAGACGTGGCTGTGGAGGCCGCCGACGGCGACGTTCTTGTGGCCGCCGTAGAACGCCAACTCGAAGAAGGTGCCGATCTCGTCAAGCTGTACCTGGACGGCCCCGACCCCGACATCGCTCCGTGGACGGCCGGCGAAGTGGGCCGGGCGGTGGCCGCAGCCCACAGCCGGGGCGCCAAAGTCACCGCTCACGCCACCCGACTGCACGGCGCCCGCGCCGGGGTCGCCGGGGGAGTGGACTGCATCGAGCACGGCAGCGAGCTGGACACCGACGTGGCTGCCGACATGGCGGCGGCCGGGACATTCGTCGTGCCAACGCTGGGTGTGCTCGCCTCGTGGAAGACCTTCGCCGCCACTACCACCCTGGAACGGTTCGTCGGTGAGGAGGGCAGGACACAGCTGGCGCAACGCCACGACACCGCCTTCGACAGCGTGCGCACTGCCCGCGCCGCGGGGGTGCCCATCGCCGCCGGTACCGACTTCGGCGGCGGGTCGCTGCGTGCCAATCAGATGGCGTGGGAGGTCGAACAGCTTGCCGACGCCGGGTTGGAGCCGTGGGAGGCGCTGGCGGCCGGCACATGGCGGGGAGGGGATGTGCGCGGCGAGCCCGCAGCAGGGGCCGCGTGTGGCCGCCGGCCCTCTCGGCGGCTTCCTGGGGCTGTG
>CAZIEQ010000285.1:0-3148 GCA_964538725.1 uncultured Acidimicrobiia bacterium
GCCGTCGGCCGGCAGGCTGTCGATGCGGTACTGCTCGACGCTGTCACCGGCGTCGAGGTCGCTACCGGAAAGCTGCAAGGCCGTCGAGCCGTCCTCGGCCACGGTCACACTGCCGCCGTCCGCCGTCGGGGCGTCGTTGGCCGCGGTCACGTTGATGCCGAAGCTGGCCGGGCTATCCGACCAGGACTCGCCGTCGTAGGCGCTGAAGCTGAAGCTGGTGCTGCCGTTGTAGTTCGCGTCCGGCTCGAAGGTCAGGGAGCCGGAGTCTATCTGGGCCTGGGTGACGGTGGCTCCGGCCTGCAAGGGCACCCCGTCCAGCTTGAGCGTGCCGTCGGCCGGCAGGCTGTCGATGCGGTACTGCTCGACGCTGTCACCGGCGTCGGGATCACTGCCAGAGAGTTCAATATCGGCCGAGCCATCCTCCATCAAAGTGACACTACCAGCGTCCGCTACCGGGGCATCGTTAGTCGCCGGATTGACGGTGATGTTGACCAGGTCCACGTGCTCGGCATCGCCATCGGAAACGGTGACCGCAAAAGTGAGAACGGTGGGCTCACTCACATCCGGTGAAGCGAAGGTGGGCTGGGCACCCGTGGGGTCGTCAAGCGTGACGCGCGGTCCCTGCACCTGGTTCCAATCGTACGACAGGGAATCGCCGTCCAGATCGCTACTGGCAGAGGCGTCAAGGGTGACCTGATCGCCTGGCTCGACGGTCTGGTCTACCCCGGCGTCAGCATTGGGCGCATAGGTGCTGATACCGCCGCCGGAACCACCACCGGAACCACCACCGGAACCACCGCCTGAACCGCCACCTGAGCCGCCACCCGAACCGCCACCTGAGCCGCCGGAGTCGCTGATGTCGTATTCGCCGTCAGCGGTGACCAGGGTCTCGACATTGGAATGATCCACCTGAAACGATTCACCGTTGCCGAGATCCACCGTGACGGACGAACCGTTCTGGGTAACCGCACCGGCACCGAACTCGGAAAGGTCCAGAGTATCGTAGCCTTGACCTCCATCGATGGTGATGACGTCGCCGTCCCGGGCGCCGGTAGCGCGGAAGACGTCGTCGCCCTGGTCGCCGGACATGGCGTCGTTGCCGCCACCGGCGATGAGCGTGTCGTCACCTTTACTGCCGTCGAGAGTATCGTCACCGGCCCCGCCGTGGAGGAGGTCGTCGCCTTGGCCTCCGTCGAGGGTATCATCGCCCTGTCCGCCGAGCAGGGTGTCGCCGTCCTCCCCGCCGTCGAGTTGATCATCGCCCTGTCCGCCGAAAAGGATGTCGTCGGCCTTGCCGCCGTCGAGCTGATCGTCACCGGTCCCGCCGGCAAGAACGTCGTCTCCGGTGTCGCCGAAGAGCAGGTCATCGCCGGCATCGCCGTTGAGGTAGTCTGCCTGGTTGCCGCCGTGGAGTTCGTCAGCGCCGTCCATGCCGTAGGCTTCATCCTGCCCGCCGGTTCCGTCGAAGGTGTCGGGGGCGTCGGTGCCCACCCAGGTAGCCGAAAGCAGGATGCGCGGCTCTAAAGATTCGACTTCGAGGGAGGCCTTATCGGGTTGCTCCTGGAAATCACCCTTGGCCTTTGGTTGCTTGCGGTTGCGCTTGGCGGACTTCTTGGATCTCTTGGAACGTCTGGACATGTTGGCCCCCCGAGGCGAGTTGGGTTGTCATGGGAAACCTAGTCACCACCTCCGATGGTGGCTTCTTTCTACCCCGTGCATGAAACATACGAATCAAATGGGCCACAAGCAAGGGCGATTGAAAGGCAGAGGGGAGTTTGAAGTTATGGGCCGGTGCGGGCGCGATGGCGAGGGATACGGCCGGCGCCCGGCAAACGGGGCACAGGCTAGGAGGTGGGTACGGGCTCAGGGTCCAAGAAATGATCCACGGTGAGGGCGTGGTCCCAATGTTCGATCCTCCAGAGTATGTTGGACAGGGGCACGTTATGTGTTCCCCGGCTCATGGCGGCCAGCTTGGCAGCCCAGGCGGCCAGAGCGACCCGGTTGGCCTGCTTGTCCTGCAGAAGCATACGGATTTGCCGCCACCAGGGCGAATCAGGTTCACGAAAACGGACCTGGTATCCGTGGCGGACAGCGCAGGCCACATACCGGCGGGTAGTCGGGTCGGGATGGTTATCGCTGTCCACGATTATCGGGGTAGCGCCGACCAGAATGGCCCGGCGGATTCGCTCGAAATTCCATTGGCGGGCCTGTGGCAGCAGGCGGCGAGACCAGTCATACCTGGAGCGATCTCGTCCGACCTGGGTATAGAAGAACTCGTCGAACTCAATGAGAACTCCGCCGTGGCGGGCGAGTTCGCGGCTGGCGTGACTCTTGCCACAACTCGGCAAGCCCCTCACAAGGATCATGACTCTGGTATTCACGCCTCCCCCGTAGTCAGCAAGCCCTCGATGCGCCGCCGTCCGATAGGTTGTTTCGGCATATTCGTTAGTTCCCTCCCGAAACATACGAATCGGTTAGGAGATACGCAAATCCCGCGGGGCCGGCGGCGTTGCTGGCCGATGGCCCGGCGAGGCCCTACCATGCGGTCATGGATTGGCCGCCTTCATTATCGACCGTCACCACAGTAGGCACGGTAATTGTGACCTTGCAGGCCGCCTTCGTCGCCGTCGGCCTGGTAACCGAGAGACGGCACCACGCTTCCAAACTGGCCTGGATATTGCTGTTGGTGCTAGTGCCGCTGCTGGGCCTGCCTCTATACCTGCTGTTCGGTCGTTTGCGACCGGCGATGCGGGCCCGGGCCCGCCGCGAGGTGAACGAGGTGTTTGAAGAGCGGCACCTGGCCCCCGGCCAGTCGGAAAGCCAGTTGGCCCCGATCGAAGAGCTGCCGCCCACGCTGCGGGCGGTGGCCAATATCACAAGTCAAACCAGCGGGGCGGCATTGACCGGTGGCAACCGCGTGGAGGTGCTCAGCACGGGGTTCAGCAAGTTCGCCGCCCTGCGGGCGGCCATCGAGCAGGCCCGCGAGTACATCCACATGGAGTACTTCATCATTCGCCCCGATAGCACGGGCGTCTCAATCCGGGACGCCCTGGTGGAGGCCCTCAAGCGCCAGGTCCGGGTTCGGCTGTTAATGGACGGCGCGGGCTGCTTCCATCTGCCGGACAGTTTCGTGGAACCGTTGCGGCGC
>CAZIEQ010000286.1:0-3139 GCA_964538725.1 uncultured Acidimicrobiia bacterium
CTCCCATCGCCGCGGGAGCGACCGACGACGGATAGACCACAACACTGAGCCGGTCTCTCTCCACCACACCGGCGGGTGCGACCACGACGATGCCGCCCGGTGGAGGGGAACCAACCACTTCGTTCGTCGAGCCGAGTTCGGCTGTCAGCGGCGAGTTGAAGATCCTGCTGTGGAGCCATTTCGTTCCCAAGCACGACGAGTGGTTCGACCCCTTTGCCAAGGAGTGGGGAAACATGGTCGGTGTCGACGTGACCGTGGACCACATTGGTGTGGCCGACGTTCCGGCGGCGATCGCTTCCGAGATCCAGTCAGGACAGCCCGAGCACGACCTGTTGCAGTACATCGCCGTGCAGTCCCAGCATGAGCCGTCGGTTGTCGACATGGCCGACGTCGTGTCGGAAGCGGAAAGCCGCTACGGCCAGATGCTGGACCTGACACGGCGGTCGAGCTTCAACCCGAACACGGGCAAGTTCTACGCCTACGCCCCGGCGTGGGTCCCTGACCCCGGTGACTACCGGAAGAGCCTGTGGGAGGGGGTCGGCATGCCCAACGGCCCCGCAAGCTGGGATGACCTGCTCCAAGGAGGATCGGAGATCTTCGCCAGCCAGGGAGTCCAAGTCGGCATCGGCCTGTCGCAGGAGATCGACTCCAATATGGCGGGTCGTGCCTTGATGTGGTCATACGGAGCGTCGATCCAAGACGCCAACGAGAACGTCGTCATCAACTCCGATGCCACGATCGCGGCCGTCGAGTACATGAAGTCGCTGTTCGAACAGGCGATGACACCCGAGGTGTTCGCCTGGGGAGCAGCCTCCAACAACCAGGGTCTGAACGCCGGTGAGTTGAACTACATACTCAACTCGATTTCGGCGTATCGCTCCGCACAGGACGAAGAACTGCCCGTCGCCGACGACATCTTCTTCGTCCCTGCGTTGGCAGGTCCGAAAGCGGCGTTGGCGGCGCAGCATGTCATGTACAACTGGCTGATCCCCGACTTCGGCAACGTCAACGTCGCTGCCGCCCAGGAGTTTCTCCTCCACTATTCGGAGAACCTGGCGTCGGTGACGTGGAATTCGAAGCTGTACGACTTCCCGGCTTTCCCCGAAAGAGCCCCGTTCCTCAACAACTGGGTGAGCGACGACCCCTTCGGCTCCAAGCCTGCGGACAAGCTGTCGGTTCTGGGAAGCGCCCTCGACTGGGCCACCAACATCGGACATCCGGGGCCGGCAAACCCGGCCATCGGTCAGGTATTCGGCGAAGCCATCATTCCGGTGATGTTCGCTGAGGCCGCCAATGGCGACAAGACGCCTGCCAAGGCCGTTGCCGACGCCGAGTCGAAGATCAACGCGATCTTCGCCGAGTGGCGGGGACGCGGCCTGGTCGGAGGGGGATGATCGGAGATGGTTTGGGGGGGCGGGCACTCTGTGCCCGCCCCACCCCGCGTCGTAGGAGGCCTTTGCGGGGCCGGGGCTAAGGTGAGTTCGTGGCCGTCGTAGAGGTGCGCGGTCTCCGCAAACATTTCGGAGACACCAAAGCGGTCGACGGTATCGACCTGCGCTCTTACGAGGGCGAGTTCCTCGTCTTGCTGGGTCCGTCGGGCTGTGGCAAGACCACCTTGCTGCGCATGATCGCCGGCCTGGAGCATCCCACCGCAGGTGAGATTCTCATCGGCGGTGAAGACGTTGGTGGCCTGCCGCCGCGGGCACGCCGCATCGCAATGGTGTTTCAGTCCTATGCCCTCTACCCGCATATGACTGTTGCCCGCAACATCGCCTTTCCCCTCAAAGCGGAAGGGATGGGAGCCAAAGCCCGCGACGAGAAGGTGACCTGGGCTGCCCGGCTGTTCGACATTGAACGGCATCTGGCCCGCCGGCCCCGACACTTGTCGGGAGGGGAGCGGCAACGGGTGGCGCTCGCCAGGGCCATGGTGCGGGAACCCACCGTGTTCCTGCTGGACGAACCGCTGTCCAACCTGGATGCCAAGCTGCGGGCCGCGGCCCGCGATGACCTGTTGGAGTTTCAACGGGACATCGGCATCACAACCATCTACGTCACCCATGACCAGGTGGAGGCGATGGGAATGGGTGATCGCATCGCGGTGATGAACAACGGCCGCATCCGCCAACTGGGAACCCCCGAGGAGGTATATCACCATCCCGCCGACACGTTCGTCGCCCGGTTCCTCGGCTCGCCTCCGATGAACCTGCTGGCGCACGAGGACTACCTCTTCGGTTTTCGCCCCGAACGTTTCCTACCCGAAGAAGTTGCCATCGGTGACGGCGACAGGATCCCCTTCACATTCCACGTTCACCGGGTCGAGTACCTGGGCTCGGAGCGCTACCTGTACGGACATATCGAAGGCTTCGAGGACACCAAGGTGATCGCCATGCTGCCGGCCACCGTTACCTCTCCGATCAGCGCTCAAGGTGACTATCCCTTCTGCGTCGCCGCCGACCAGATGCGCTTCTTCGCCGGCGACGACGACGGGCAACGCATCGATCCGCGGCCGCTGTAGACCGTGACACCGGCCCTCCTCCCGTGACCGCAGCAGCCGCCACCCCTCGCCGGCGTCGGTACCTGGCCGACAGCGAACGGTTCCTTGCCGGCATGTTCATGTCCCCCGCCGTCATCTACATACTCGCCCTCGTCGGGTTTCCCTTCATCCTCGCCATCGTCTTTGCATTCACCGACGTCACCACCGGCAACCCCGACCTGGAATTCGTCGGTTTCGACACCTTCCGCAAGGTCCTCGCCGACCCGGTCTTCCGCCGCGCCTTGTGGAACACTTTCTGGTTCGCCATCATCGCCAACCTGCTCGTCGTCGTGCTGGCCACAGGCCTGTCTTCGGTGTTGCTCGCCGACTTCAAAGGCAAATGGTTCATCCGCTTCCTCGTCTTGCTGCCCTGGGTGGCGCCGATCTCCCTTGCCACCATCACCTGGCTGTGGACGCTCGATTCGATCTTCTCACCCATCGACTGGGTGCTGCGCCAGGTGGGATTACTGCAGGACAACATGTACTGGCTCGGGCAGCCGCGTCTTGCCATCGGGGCGGGGATCGCGGTGCACACGGTGCGCCTCGTGGCGCTGGGAGGCCGCATCCTCATAGCCAGGCCGCTCGCCACTACCACGCGGTTGCGGA
>CAZIEQ010000287.1:0-3128 GCA_964538725.1 uncultured Acidimicrobiia bacterium
GGGAGAGTGAAGAGGTCGTGCTCGCCGGCTTGAGTGCGGGTGGGCGGCGGTTGCGTGTCGGGTGTCCCGCCTCCGGCCGGACAGCCGGAGGCAACGACCGCCACGACAGGCGGCACCATCCTCAACGGCACGGTTCGGCTGCTGCTTGCCGGTGACGTCATGCTGGGACGGGGGGTGGCGCCGGTCGTCGCCCTCGACCCCGAAGGATTGTTCGAAGATGTGCGCTATGTGGTTTCCGCCGCCGATGTAGCCGTTGCCAACTTGGAGTCGCCGCTCACCTCCCGCAGCCACCTATCGGACAACCCGAACCGGCTGGAGGCCGACCCGGCCGCAGCAGGCCTGCTTGCCGCTGCCGGGTTCGACGCCATGGGCATCGCAAACAACCACGCCGGCGACGCCGGTGCCGCATCTGTGGTGGACACTTTGGATGCTCTAGCGGCGGCCGGTGTGGCTGCAGTTGGCGGCGGCAGGTCCCGTGAGCAGGCATTGCAGCCGACGGTGGTGGGACGAAACGGCCTTCGCATCGCCTACCTGGCCTTCGACGCCACCGGAGGCGGGCTGGCGGCCGGCGCCGGGCCGGGAGTCGCCACCTGGGATACGGAGGATGCCTTCCGGGCGGTAGCCGCCGCCCGCAACGAGGCCGACCTGGTCGTCGTCGGGCTGCACGGCGGTGTCGAGTACTCACCGCTGCCCGATCCCCAGCTCTCCCGTCTCGGCGGGATGCTCGCCGGCTGGGGCGTCGACGTGGTGTGGGGCCATGGTTCCCACGTGGCACAGCCGGTGAGCGTCATCGACCCCGACGGGGATGGGCGCCCCACAGTGGTCGTCACCGGGTTGGGCAACTTCATCTTCGACCAGGGCCGTGAGAGCACCGAGCAGGGAGCTGTCATCGAGGTGCTCGCGGGCGCCGGCGGCGTCGCCGCCATGCGGGTCGGCGCGGTCGCCCACGGCGACTTGCGGGCACATTTCGAGCAGTGGGACCTGCCCCGGGGGGACGCGGTACTCCTCGACGGGTCGTGGTGGGAACTGGCCGCAATGGTCGACGACGCGGCACCGCAGCCGGCGGCGGTGTCGCCGTTTCCATACGGTGATGTCGTCGACGCCGCAACCGGGGACGTCACCGGCGACGGCGATGCCGACGTGGTAGTCGCCTACCGCCATCCATTCCGCCCCAACCCGGTCAACCGGCAGTATCCCGACTTCGACTTCACAGACGTCGCCGGCCGCAGCGCCCACGTCGGGGTGTTCACCGCGGCGAACATGCATCCGATATGGGGGGCGGGCACGTTGTTCACCCCCATCGAGAAGGTGGCGCCGTGTGACGGCGCCATGGCCGTTGCCTACAGCGGGCTCGACGCTCCCGCCGTCACCGCCACCGGGGGGTGGACATGGCAGGGCTTTGGCTTCGCCGTTGCCCCACAGCTGCCCGGCCCCGGCAGCCCGACCTGTGCGGACGTCGACGGTGACGGGCTTCTCGACGCCGTCATCATTCGGCGCACCTGAGAGTGCCTTTCGGCTCTAGCAGCGTCATTTCCCAATCCCTAGATTCCGCCACGTCCGACCGTGGATGGGCCCACTGGGGAGGTGGCCACATGAAGCGCGTCTGTGCCCTGACGGTGACGTTTGCCCTTGTCTCCGCATGCTCCTCGAACAGCGGCGACACGTCGACTTCGATGCCGCTCCCACCGGCAGCCTCGACCACTACGGCCACGGCGCCGCGGGCCGCAGCCACCACCGTTCCCCAAACCACGACGACGGCCGCGCCGACAACGACTACCACCACCGCCGAGGTCCCCACAGGCTTCACGTCTGCCCCGTCGATGCGGCCCAAGGAGTTACCGCCGTTCGCCTCTTTCACCCCAGTGCCGCTGTTCGACCGCGGTTCTTACCCAGGTCCGGCTGCTCCGGTGAGCCTGACCGAGGTGCTCATCCCCGGGTCGCTCGACGGGGTACTCGACGAAGCCGCCGCGGCGACGCTGGTCCGGCAAGGCTTCGTCATCCAACCTTCGCTGTGGCCGGTGCCCGAGTTCTTCATGAAGTACCAGAGCTTCGGATACGAGGACGACGTCTTCTTCGTCACCACCGACGTCGCCTACCACTACCTGCACCTGGCCTTCGCCAAGGTGCTGCGGGAAGCTGAGGAGAATGCGCTGCTGCCGGTGCTGGAGGAACTGGTGCTGGGCGCCGTCGAAGGGGCACGATCTCAGCAGGCGGAGCTGGCCGGAACCGGGCTGGCAGACGCTTCTTCCCGCGTCACCCAGCTCTTCGAAGCCGCCGCCACTCTGCTCGGCCTCGACGTGGGGGCTATCGGGCCGCTTGCCGAGGCGGAGGTGGCGCTGGCAACCGAGGCTTTGCAGATCACCTCATCTCCGGTCACCTCGTTCGCAGATTGCTTTGCGACTGTGTCCGCTGCAGGTTGTGTCGACTACAGCCTGTTCAAACCGCGCGGCCACTACACCCGCAGCGAAGACCTGCGCCGCTTCTTCGCCGCCATGTCGCTGCTCGGCCAGGCTTCCTTCTTCCTCGACCAGCCGCAGTCGGTGCAGCTGGGGCTGCTCACTTCGCGGGTTCTCTCCGCCGACCCAGGGCTGAAGGCGGATTGGAAGCTGATCTATGAGCCGACATCGTTCATGGTCGGTGCCGCCGATGATTTCACCCCTCTAGAAGTCGGGGACGCCGTCACCGGACTGCTCCCCGACGGGCTTGCAGACCCGACCGTGTTCAACGACGCCGCGCTGCTCGACGACGTAGTCGAAGCACTGCTGGCCACCCGCGAAGTGGCCATCAACCCTGAAGCGGCTGCCATCCGCATCATGGGCGCCCGGTTCGTCATCGACTCGTGGATCATCGACCAGCTGGTGTGGCCCAACGTCGGCACCGAAGACAACCGCCGGGTGCGCGCATCCCCGCTGGACGTCGCCGCCTCCTTCGGATCCGAACCGGCATACGGGATCCAGGACGCGGTGGGGGAGACAGGCTATCTCCACTACGACAAACAGATGGATGAGATGCGACGGTTCGTCGCCGACCGACGGGGACTCGGCGCTCAGCACATACGGGAGCAGGGTTCGAACGACGTCGACCCGGGTGTCGAGGGTCTTGCTGACACCGGAGAGGAGGCCGAGCAC
>CAZIEQ010000288.1:0-3091 GCA_964538725.1 uncultured Acidimicrobiia bacterium
GGGCGTATTGTTATCCACAGGGGGACAAATATAACCGCGAGGCGCACTTATCGAAAGAGGTTGGAGCAGATCCACGGGTCGGCCCCCAAGTATGCCGGGCAGCGGCGGGTGAACCCGATCGCCTCGATAGAGGCCGCTCGCATGCTCATCGAGCATCTGGGTGAGACCGATGCCGCCGCCGGCATCCAGAGCGCGGTAGAGAGAGTGCTCGTCACCGGCGAGGTGAGGACAGCCGACATGGGCGGCACCGCGACGACCGATGAGCTCGGCACCGCGGTGGCTCGAGAGATAGAGAAAGGTCCTTCCCATGAGAATTGAGGCAACCCGGTGGAGGAGCCATCGATGAAAAAAGTGAGAGTAGGGGTCGCAGGGTATGGAGTCATCGGCCAACGCCTCGCCGATGGTGTTGCCCTCCAGGAAGACATGGAGCTGGTCGGCGTCGCCGATGTCGCCGCCACACTGCCGGTGCGCGCCTTGGCTGAGCGGGGCATGCCCTATCCACTATTCGCCGCCACAGCAGACACATCATCCCTCGAACAGGCCGGCATCGCGGTGTCGGGATCCTTCGACGACCTGCTTGGCGGCGTGGACATAATGCTGGATGCCACCAGCGCCGGGATCGGAGCCCGCAACAAATCCAGGTACGTGCAACACGGTGTGAAGGCGGTGTTCCAGGGCGGGGAGGCAGGCGAGGTGGCAGATGTCTTCTTCCACGGCTATGCCAACTACGACAACGGCATCGGCAAGGACTACCTGAAGTTGACGTCCTGCAACACGACCGGCCTCGTCCGCGCCGTTGACTGCCTCGACCGTGACGCAGGTGTTTCCAAGGTCGTCGTGACCATCATCCGGCGTGTCGCCGATCCCGGTGACATCCATCGCGGTCTCGTCGACGTGCTCCTGATGGAACCGATCCCCAACCACCAGGCTGTAGACCTGATGCACATCATGCCGCACGTCGAGGCAACGGGTCTCCTGGTACATACTCCGGTCACCCACGGCCACATCATCACCGTCGTGGCGACCCCCCGGCGGCGAGTCACCGTCGACGAGGTCCTCGACTTGTTCCACGCTCACCCACGAGTTCGGGTTGTCAACATCGCCGACGGTTTCAACTCGAACACGGCCATGTTCAACTACGCGCGATTCCTCGGTAATCCTCGCGGTGACATGTACGAAGTGGCACTTTTCAGCGAAACCGTCGGCCTGTCGGGCGACGATGTCGTCTTCGCCGTCAGCATCCCCCAGGAATCGGTGGTGATCCCAGAAACGGTGGACGCAATCAGGGCCGCAATGCCCATGCAGACCCGACGCGAGGAAGCGCTCGCCCTCACCAACAGCTATCTCGGCATGGAATAGAGGGGCTGGTGCCATCGGCCTCCCAAGAGATGAGTGAACCTGAAGGAAACGGGAAAGCCCCGCGAGGCACCCCGGACTTTCCCACCATCGACGACATCGAGTGCCGCGGAGCCCGAATACTCCTCCGCGTCGACATCAACTCGCCACTCGACCCGAAGTCGAAGGCAATCGCAGACGACACCCGAATCGACCAGAGCATTCCCTCGATCCGCGATCTCGCGGAACGGGGGGCGATGGTGACAGTGATCGCCCATCAAGGTGACACCCTCGATTACCACAACCTGGCTTCCCTGTGCCGGCACGCCGAGATGCTCGAGGACAAACTGGGGAGACCCGTCGAGTTCATCGACGACATCGCCGGGCCTGCCGCCAGGGCACGGATCGCCAATCTGCAGCAAGGCGAGATCCTCCTTTTGGAGAACCTGCGCTATTACGTCGAAGAGGTGTCGACGTTCGAGGCCGCGGTAAAGCTGACCGCGCATGAGATGACGCGCACCCATCACGTCCGCAACCTGGCACCCCTATTCGACTACTACGTGAACGACGCATTCGCCGCCGCCCACCGCAACGCGCCGTCGATGGTTGCGTTCCAGGAACTGCTGCCGACGGCAGCAGGACGGCGCCTCGTAATCGAATTGGACGCCCTGGCGGCGGTCACCACCAAAGTGGCCCGCCCGAGCGTATTCGTTCTCGGCGGCCTCAAGATCTCGGATGCATTCGCGATGTTGGGCCGCGTCCTATCCGACGGCACAGCCGATGTGGTCCTCACCGGTGGCATCACCGGCCAGGTGTTTCTCATGGCAGCCGGTCATCACCTTGGTGAACCCTCCGAGCAATTCATACGCGCCAGGTCGCTCGATGCGTTCATCCCGGAGGCCACGACCTACCTGGATCACTTCGGCGAAAAGATCCACATGCCGGTAGACGTAGCCACCGCCACCGACGACGTCCGCCACCTGGTCCCTGTTGCATCCCTGCCGGCACCGGCACCGATAGTCGACATTGGGCGAGGAACCGTGGAGGAATACACGTCGATCCTGGCCGGCGCAGCCACGATCTTCGTCAACGGCCCGCCCGGGGTCTACGAATCAGATGCCGGGGCAGACGGAACGGCAGGCCTGTGGACCGCGGTGGCGGATGCCGCCGGGACGTCGGTCATCGGCGGCGGCGACACCGTGGCCAGCGCCCGGCGTTTCATCGACCTCTCGCGAATCGACTTCGTGAGCACCGGCGGCGGAGCCTTGATCCGCTACCTGAGTGGTCATTCTCTCCCGCTCCTCGAGGCGATGAAGTCGGCCGCCATCCGCTGGCGAGTCACCCATCCCCGCCCCGGCACGAGCAGCGTCTGAGCGGCGGCTCCTACCCGTCTGAACGCTCCGATTGGCGCTTCCGGCCCGGGATCCGAGATCGAGACTGTCCCGGCCTTCGACCGCCTCCCGGCTCCTTGTGGTAAAATACTCGATAATCGATGATCGGCCGAGGTCGCCGACGAAAGGGGACGAACCATGCTCAAGGTCGTGGCCCGTGCAGACGCCACTGTTTACAACCTTCCCGGCCGAGATTGGCTGCTGTATATCGGGCCCGAGACGAGCGACGCGCGTAATCTCACCCTCGGCGTTGCCCGCTTCCCCGCCGGCTCGGCTCCTGACGGTCACATCCCAGCACAACAGGGGGGAGCCCTCTACATCGGGTCGCGCCCGGCGCCGCGGGGTCACACACACAGTATCAGGCC
>CAZIEQ010000289.1:0-3071 GCA_964538725.1 uncultured Acidimicrobiia bacterium
TGGAGTTTCGTGTCCCAGGTTGTGTGCGATGCGCGCTGGTGCGTTCCCGTACCCGAGAGGCGGGGCGAAGCTGCGGAGGAGCATCAGGTTCCCGACGCTCCACCGGCGCCGCCGCGTCCCGACCTGTCTGATTATCTTTGACCCGGTGCGGGCCGCAAGGTGAGCAACCCTTGACCATGCTCGCTACCTGCCCCGGCGCCGGCCGGCGACGTCGCGGGCGGCTGTGCGGGCTGCCGGTGTGAACGAGCCGACATTCGAGGGGGCAGGGATGGATTTTGCTTTCAGCGACCGCTGTCAGGAGCTGCGGTCCGAACTCATCGACTTCATGGAAAGCAGCGTTTATCCGGCTGAGGCGGTGTTTTCCCGCCAGATGGCCGCTTCGGGGGATCCCTACCACCATCCTCCGATCGTCGAAGAGCTGAAGGCTGAAGCCCGTAGCCGCGGCTTGTGGAACCTGTTCCTGCCCGACTCCGAATGGGGAGCCGGGTTGACCAACCTGGATTACGCCCCGCTGGCGGAGATCACCGGTCGCAGTCCGCATCTTGCACCCGAAGCACTCAACTGCGCCGCTCCTGACACCGGCAACATGGAGATCCTGGCGCTGTTCGGAACCCCCGAGCAGCAGGAGAGGTGGCTGACGCCTCTCCTCGAAGGGGAGATCCGCAGCTGCTTCTCCATGACCGAACCTGCGGTGGCGAGCAGCGATGCTCGCAACATTTCCTGTCGCATCGAACGCGACGGCGACGAGTACGTCATCAACGGTCGCAAATGGTGGTCGAGTGGAGCGTCTTCGCCGCGCTGCAAGATCGCCATCGTGATGGGGGTGACCGATCCGGACGCCGACACCTATCACCGCCAGAGCATGGTGCTGGTTCCCCTGGACAGCCCCGGTGTCGAAGTAGTGCGTGATCTGCGGGTGTTCGGCTACCACGAGAGGGGTGGTCACGCCGAGATCCTCTACGACGGCGTCAGGGTGCCGGTGTCCAACCTTCTCGGTGAAGAAGGAGGGGGTTTCCGCATCGCCCAGGAGAGGCTCGGCCCGGGCCGGATCCACCACTGCATGCGCCTGATGGGGATGGCGGAACGCGGGCTGGAGGCGATGTGCCGTCGGGTACAGAGTCGGTTCGCGTTCGGCGGTCCCATAGCCGATCAAGGGGTTGTTCGCGACTGGATTGCCGAAGCGCGTATCAGGATCGAGCAGACGAGGCTTCTCGTGCTGAAGACCGCCTGGCTCATGGACACGGTGGGAAACAAGGAAGCCCGCACCGAGGTCGCCGCGATCAAGGTGGCCGCTCCCCGTACCACCGTGTGGGTGTTGGACAGGGCGATCCAGGCACACGGTGGGGCGGGAGTCTCCGATGACTTCCCGCTTGCTGCCCTGTATGCCCACGCCCGCACGCTGCAGATAGCGGACGGTCCGGACGAAGTCCACAAGCGTTCCGTAGCCCGCTGGGAGCTGCGCCGCCACCAGTAGAGAGCACCACCGCCGGCCGCCTCAGATCAGGCGACGCCCCCCGCGGCACCGCGGGTGAAGCTGCTGTACCTGCCTGCGGCGTCTGGGGCCAGCTCCACTGCGACGAGCGTTCCATCTGGCTCGTGTTTCGAGCTGAGGACCCGTCCGGTCCTGTGCAGTTCGGCGAGTACGTCACCACGGTCGTATGGGACCATCAGCTCGTGCACCGACAAGGCACGAGCCAGCAGGTCATCGATGGCATCGAGAAGCTCGCCGATGCCCCTGCCGCTCAGGGCCGAGATGGCCACATTCTCCGGATGCAGCCGGCACAGCCTGGCGAGATGCACCGGGTCGGCGGCGTCGACCTTGTTGAACACCAGCAGCTCGGGGATTGCACCTGCACCGATGCTCGCCATTACTTCATGGACCGTGGCGATCTGGGCCTCCGCATCGGACGATGAGGCATCCACCATGTGAACCAGAAGGCTGGCGGCGGCGGTCTCCTCGAGAGTGGAGCGGAACGCTTCTATCAGCTGGTGAGGCAGCCGCCGCACAAAGCCCACGGTGTCGGTCAGCAGGACCTCGCGGCCTGCCGGTAGCCGCAACCTGCGGATGGTGGACTGCAGCGTGGCGAACAGCCTGTCTTCGACGAGAACGCCGGCGTCGGTGAGCTGGTTGAGGAGGGTGGACTTGCCGCTGTTGGTGTACCCGATGATCGCGACCTGGGGAAGGGCGCGTCGCCGTCGCGCCTTGCGTTGCACGTCGCGGGCTGCGGCGACCGCTGCCAGTTCATCTTCCAGCTTGCTGATGCGCTGTGAGATGCGACGGCGGTCGGTCTCCAACTTGGTCTCACCGGGTCCCCGGGTGCCGATACCGCCTCCGAGGCGGCTCAGCTCGACACCCTTGCCGGTGAGTCGGGGAAGGCGGTATCGCAGCAAAGCCAGCTCGACCTGGATCATGCCTTCGCGGGTGGTGGCGTGCTGGGCGAAAATGTCGAGAATCAGCGCCTCCCGGTCGACGACATCGACACCGAAGGCTCCCTGCAGGTTTCGTTGCTGAGCAGGGGTGAGGGCGTTGTCGAACACGACGACGTCTGCATCGACGTGGCGGACGGTTGCCGTCAACTCGTGAGCCTTGCCCGAGCCGATGAGCGTCGCCGGGTCGAACCGGGCGCGCCGGACCAGTTGGGACTCCACGGGGTCGGATCCTGCCGTGTCGACCAGCAATCCCAGTTCCTGCAATGAGCGCTCCGCTTCGACGCGGTCGTCTCCGGGGCGGACAACTCTCACTACGAGGGCCCGCTGGCGGTGAACTTCGAGGTCGGTGATCGTCGCGGTGAGGCGCCGCCGCGTACGTCGTTGGTGGTCTTGAGCCATGGGGAGGATGATGGTAAAGGCGGCGGAGATGAGCCACTACCCAGTTCTCTCGGAGACGTCAGTGCTGGGCCACGTTCACCGGCCACAGTGCTTGCACGTCGTCGGTGATGCGACTGGCATCTCCGACCACGATGAGGCGAAAACGCCGCGGTGCGAGCCAGCGGCGGGGGGGCGCCGCCGCCGCCGGCGCCGCGGCAGGACGCCCACACCCCCGCTCGGTGTGTGGGGCGCGTGTTGGCCGC
>CAZIEQ010000290.1:0-3065 GCA_964538725.1 uncultured Acidimicrobiia bacterium
TTGGCTCATGCCGCTGTAGCCACCCTCATCGGATGTGCGTACCAGGGTGCACAGCCAGTCGGCCTGCAGCGAGTTTGTGATGAACGTCTTCGACCCGTTGATCACCCACTCGTCCCCGTCCCTGACCGCCCGGGTGCGGATGGCGGCGACGTCGGAGCCCGCGTCGGGCTCGGTGACGGCGATCGATGCCACCATGCGGCCTTCGAGGGCAGGCTGTAGATACTTCTCCTTCAACTCGTGTGAGCCGAAGTGGTGCAGCGAGGGAGTTGCCATGTTGACCTGGACACCCAGCGCCATGCCGATCGACCCGTGATCGGCCTTGCCGAACTCCTCGGCGAGCACGACCGTGAACAGGTGGTCGGCACCCTGGCCTCCATACTGTTCGTCGTATTCGAGGCCGAGGAAACCCAGGGCCGCCATCTTTCCGAAAACGTCGTGCAGGGGCATTGTCCCCTCCGCCTCCCACTCCTCGACGTTGGGGTTGATCTCGGCGTCGACGAACTCCGTTACCACCCGGCGAAAATGCTCGTGTTCCTGGCTGAAGTGCATGCGGTAACGATACGCCTCCACAGCCGACTGCCGTGGCGTGATGCCCTACCACCTGCCTGCGTTTCTTGGGGTCAGTGCGACGAAGTGGTCAGTGCAACGAACCATGGGCCACGGGTCGACCCCCGACGTGGCATGCTGCAACCGATGCGAGGACGTTTCTCGATTGCGGCGGCCGTGTTGCTGGTGGCAGGCAGCACCGGGCCGGGCGCCACGGCGTCGACAGCCGATCCGGCAGGAGACGCTGTCAGTCCGGCCGTCACCGCCACCGATACCGTCCCTGAGGTGGATCGCGGCGACGCTGCCGGCTTCCCGTGGTGGATCGTGGCCGCCGCCGGTGGGGGTGCCGTGCTCGCCGCGGCATCGCGTCTGCGTCGCAGCAGCGACGATGAGGACGGCTGAACGCCCGCACATTGCACGACGCGATCTGTATGTTTGGCATCCCGATGTCGGCACTAGGGAGGCGTTGTATGGATTTGGCGTTCACTGTCAACGGGAGTGAGGTGTCGGCTGACGTGTCTCCCCGCACGCTGCTGGTGCATTTCCTTCGGGAAGACCTGCGGCTCACCGGCACCCATGTTGGGTGTGACACCTCCTACTGCGGGGCCTGCACCGTTCTGGTGGACGGCGTTCCTGTGAAGTCGTGCACGATGCTGGCGGCTCAGGCTGCGGGAAGATCGGTCACGACGATCGAAGGTATCGCCACCAACGGTCAGTTGCATCCGGTGCAGGAGGGTTTCTGGGAAAGGCACGGCCTGCAATGCGGGTTCTGCACGCCCGGCATGATCATGTCGGCGGTCGCCCTTCTCGAGGCCAATCCTGATCCGAGCGAAGCAGAGATCCGTCACGGAATCGCCGGCAACCTGTGCCGCTGCACGGGCTACCACAACATCGTCAAGTCGGTGGAGTATGCCGCCGCCACCATGCGAGGTGAAGAGCCTGCACCACCCGACTGGGAGCAGGAGGTGGTGGCATGACTACGACCACCAGCGCTCTCGGCGGTGTGGTACGGCGCAAGGAAGACCCGGCTCTCATCGAGGGCAAGGGTCGTTACGTCGACGACATCAAGCTGCCGGGGGAGGTGTGCGCCGCGTTTGTACGCAGCCCCTATGCCCACGCCCGGGTGACGTCTGTGGACACGGCTGCGGCGGCCGCCATGCCCGGAGTGCACGCCGTCTACACCTTCGACGATGTCAGCCATCTCGGGCCGCTGCCGGCACAGGTGGCCGTCGGCGTCCTGCGGCCGTTGCTGGCCGACGGGATCGTCAACCACGTCGGGGAAGCGGTCGTCATGGTTGTTGCCGATGACCGCTACATGGCGCGGGACGCCGCCGACGCGGTGGAGGTCGAGTACGACCCACTGCCGGCGGTCGTAGGACTCAAGGACGCCGCCTCGGACCGGTTGAAGGTCCACGACTCGCTGGACTCCAACGTCCTGATGACGTGGGCGGGGCCGTTCGGCGCCGACGAAGACGCCCTGGCTGAGGTAAAGGCCGGTATCGAGGCCGCCAAGCAGCGCGCTGACACGGTGGTCGTCACCCAGGAGATGGTCAACCAGCGGCTCATACCGGTTGCGATCGAGCCGAGATGCGTCGTCGCCGATTGGAACGGCGGCTATCGAACACTCACCGTGTATACCGCGAGCCAGATTCCACATGCGGTGGCCGGTGCTCTCGGATTGACCTTCGGGATCCCGTACAACCGGGTCCGGGTGGTCGCCCCTGAGGTAGGAGGGGGTTTCGGTCTCAAGCTGAACGTGTACAGCGAGGAGATTCTGACGAGCTTCGCCGCCCAGCGACTCGAGCGGCCGGTGCGGTGGGTGGAGACACGGCGGGAGGCTGCCACCGCGTCCATTCAAGGGCGGGGATGGGTGGGAACAGCCACCATCGTCGGTACGGGTGACGGCGAGATACTCGGATACGAGTTCGAGGGGCTCGCCGACATGGGGGCTTATTCGCAGAACTTCACGGCCGCTATTCCGTTCCTGGGGCTGTTCGTTGGTTCCGGGCAGTACAAGATGCCGACGTCTTGGAAGATCGATTGTGTGACTACCCACACCGCGACGACCGACGCATACCGGGGGGCGGGGCGTCCCGAAGCCATGTACTACCTGGAGCGGATCGTCGACATGTTCGCCCGCGAGATCGACATGGATCCCGGCGAGGTGCGGCGCAAGAACTTCATACCAAACGATGAGTTTCCCGCAGCTGTGTCGCCGGTCGGGTTTGCCATCGACACCGCGGATTATGAGCGGAACCTGGACGCTCTGCTGCAAGCGGCCTCCTATGCAGAGATCCGAGAGCAGCAGGAGAAGGCACGCCAGGAAGGCCGGTATCTCGGCTTGGGGCTCGCCACCTATGTCGAGGTGTGCGGCTTCGCCCCCTCAGGCCTTGCCGACCTGGGGTTCACCTGGTCGGAGTACGGTCTGCCCGCCGCTCTCCACGGCTCCGGTCTGGTGCGGGTCGACCCCGACGGGACGGTCACGATGTCCATCGGTACCGGCCCTTCGGGCCAGGGCC
>CAZIEQ010000291.1:0-3007 GCA_964538725.1 uncultured Acidimicrobiia bacterium
TGAGGGCCCACCCGGACCTCGGCAATGCGGCCGACAAGCATGATGAGAAGAGCCGCAACGATGCCGAACTCGCCAAAAGCGGCGCCTCCCCCCCCCCGAGCCCGCCGGCCGCGCATGTCAGCTTCCTCCCAGCACCAGCCGCACCGGGTCGCCGACGATGCGGGCGGTCCAGGTCGTCCTGTCGGTGACGCTGCCCGATGAATAGTTGTAGCGGACCTTCCACCAGCAGTTCGACCCACAGCTGTAGTCGGGCGGCAGCGTGATCGCCACCGACAGCCAGTCGCCGTTGTAGTTGAAGGATGGGCGGGTGGCGTTGATCACACAGGGGTCGAGGTTGCGGCTGATGCCATCGTTGGCCACGGTGAGGTGGCATGCGGGCGACGAGCCGGAGGGGGCGAGGATCGTGATGGAGTTGTTGCCCGAAGCATCACCGGGGTCGAAGAAGTCGAGGATCAGCTCCTTGCCTGCATGGACCTGGGCGACTTCCGCCAGGAAGAATTCGGCGCTGCCCGACGACACATTGGCGAATATCGACATGTCCCCGATGCCGTACACCCGCGGCTTGGTAGCCGACGAGGACAGAGCCTTGATACCGAAGTGGCTCGAGGCGTGACCGGTGCCGATCGTCTGGATCTGCAGGGGATAGATGCCGGGGGGGACCGCCCCGTTTATCCGGCAGATCGTTCGCCAGCGATCCTCGCTGGTCGCTCCCCCGCCTGTCACATATTCGGGGCTCAACGTCCACTGCCCCGTGGTCCATGCTCCGCCTCCGCAGGTGCCCGCGGAGGCCACAGGGTTGTCGGTGTGGTCGAGGGGTGTCGAGTCGGCGAGGTGGAAGGTGTACTTCGTCGTCGCCCCCGTCTTGTAGTCGCCGGTGGGTGGGGGACCCGCGTCGCCGGTCCCGCCTCGCTCGCAGCCCGGGCACTGACGCCCCCGGGGCCAGCGGAAATCGCCGGTGCCCGACATGAGGGAACCGTTGTAGAAGCCGGCGTCGTAGACACGGACCCTGAGATCGGTGACTCCGGCGGGGACTTCGACGGCGTAGTAGTACCCGGTGGGTCTGTATTGAGCGTTGAAGGACGAGCAGCTCTCATCGTCGAAGGATTCGTTACACCGGGTGGCGTATGGATCGCCGTGCTGACGTTTGGTGTACGGAGCCTGGATCGCTCCCCAGAAGCCTTGGCTGCCCAGAGTCCCGGTGCCGAACTCGGCCTGGGGGCTTCCCATGGGCAGTGGCAGCACGTACTCGGCGGTCGCGTCCTGATGGATGGACACGTTGTTCATGCCGAACACCCGCAGGAAGAACGTATCGACCACGCCGGTGACGTCGACCTTGATCCTCCGATCGTTGCCGGCGACCGGACTCGTCCAGGTCACCGAGGCGTTGACGCCATCGGTCCACCCGTTGCGATCCGCGATGTCCAACAGCACCGACTCCGCCTCGTCGTAGTCGCCAGGGACATGAACCACCGCGGCCAAGGCGGCAGCGTCGGCGGCCTTCTGTATCCGCGTGTTGTTGAGATACAGCCAGCCCAGGTCCACGCCAAACGCCGCCGCTCCCATCAAGAACACCAGCGCACCCGCCATCAGCATCAGCACGGCGCCCCGATCCTCCCTCAGCTTCGCTCCTGAGCTCATGAGGAGAAACCCTGCGGCTCGATACGGGCCCGTGCGGTTTCCGTCCAGGCTGCCGGTGTCGACATGAACGGCATGATCGACGTGATCCACTCATGGGTGAAGTTGATCCGCACGCCGACCACATCCAGATCCGGCAGGAGGGCACTCCGTATGGCCGGCGTCCACGAGCCTCCATAGGACCAGCCGGGCTGTGTCGGATCGGGACACGGTGCCCACCCACATGTGCTGCCGTCGGGCACGTAGGTGTTGGTCTGGCCGTCGACGCCGTCCAGATCCTCGAAGATCTCGACGCTGGTGATGATGTCGACCGTCGCCGCTCCGCTCAGATTGTCGTCGACAGCTTCGAGGATCAGAATGTCGGACCTCGGATCCGTTCCCGCCGCCGACCCCACCCGCACTGCTGCCTTCGACGAGTTGGCAACGGTGAGGCGGTCTTTGAACGCCAGGCCGAACTCGGCCATGCCGATGAAGATGAGGAACAGCAGCGGCGCCAGGATGGCGAACTCGACGGCAGCAGCGCCGCGGTCGCCACGACGTTTCGACCACGCACGGCGGTCCCAATCGGCGGTGGATGGGGTGATGAAGCGGATAACCAACTCGACTACTTAGAGTAGTTGCTGGATTATATCGGTAGGCGAACACTGTTCTGGACAACTTTCTGACCAGCCGGAGTCTTCCCCGGCCGGCGGTACCATCGGCGGTGACGGCACGCCGGGGTGGCGGAATGGAAGACGCGGCGGACTCAAAATCCGCTGGGCTTATAGCCCGTGAGGGTTCGAGTCCCTCCCCCGGTACTCATCCTCGACCGTGTCACCTGCCAACGGGAAGCTGCACTTGTACCCTGGTTCCTTGTCCCGGCTGTGAATCGACTGTCACCACGCCGCCCATGGCGTCCACCAGCTGTTTGACGATCGACAGGCCCAGGCCGCTGCCCTGGGGACGCACGGGTCGGTAGCGCTGGGCGACGTAGAGCCGTTCGAAGACATGAGGCAGATCTTCGGGGTCGATGCCGGGCCCGGTGTCGGCAACTTCAATGGCTACCGCGGGACCGGGCGCGCTGCTGAGCCCTACGGTGATCGTGCCTCCTTCAGGCGTGTACCGCAGTGAGTTCTCCATCAGGTTGGAGACGAGTTGGGCGATGCGGTCTGGGTCGGCATGCACGGTACCCACCTCTTCGAGGGAGGCCCGCAGAGCCACCCGGGAAGCTTCCGCCCTTGCAGTGAACCCGTCTATGACCTCGCGAATGTGCGCCGCCAGGCCCACAGGCTCGGGGCGGAGCACGAACTGGCGGGCCTCGAGGCGGGAAAGCAGGATCAGATACTCGATGAGGCTGCTGAGCGTGACCGCCTGCGAGTGGAGCACCTCCCAC
>CAZIEQ010000292.1:0-2996 GCA_964538725.1 uncultured Acidimicrobiia bacterium
ACAGAGTATCTAAAGCTCACACCGCGGGTCGAGACGGCCAGCGCCGCCGGGCATCCGATCACCTCGGTACACGCCCCGCTGCAGGATCTCGAGCTGACGATGGCCGACCTGGCGGCGACGGCCGTCGAAGCCGGGGAGCGTCCCCTCGGCGACCTCACCGCCGCCGACGAGATGATCGACATCCTCACCGGGGAGACCCGAGGACGCGTCTACGACGGGTTCGCTCTCCTCAACTACAACCGCGGTGCCTGGGTCGAGGGGCATCTGCCCGGCGAGTACAAGATGAAACGCCTCCGAGACTCTGGGGACACCGTCGTCAGCAGTGTCGACGGTGAAACCCACAAGGTGTGGGAGCTGGATGTAAACATGCTGTGGTATGGGCAGAACTTCGACTCGGACACCTTCCTGGTCAGGGTCCCGTTCGAAGCGCATCCGTTCGACGAGCTGCGCATCAACTGGCGGGTGTATTCACTGATCCAGGAAGACCTGGCCCCAACGACGATCCTCAACGACGGCTTCGGCCGCATCTTCCACGGCTTGGACAGCACCTTCCTCTCCCTGCCGGCGGAACACCTGTCCGAAGTCACCATCGCCTACCCGTCGCTGAAACACTTCCGCGGTCTGTACATCTGGGGTTGGGGTGTGCACCCGCCCCGAGTCCAGTTCCTGCAGCCGGTGACCGAGATCAACCAGGCCGGCGACTTGAACCCTGCCGGCCTTTCGTTCGCCACCCGAACCCGGGAAGACCTGACCCTCGACGCTATCTCAGACGCGGCGCCCGAGAAGAAGGCATACAACGTGGCCATCGCTGCTCTCGGGGGTGCCACCGGCAACGAGATCGCAGCGATGCTGTCCGACGAGGACACGGCGCCTGCAGGCACGTTCCGCGAGTGGATCCGCCTCGCCGCCGACCTGCGCCAGCTCCCGCCGGAGGCCTGGGATGTGCTGTGGGCGGAGGACGGCCTCGGCGTCGGCGAGTTCGGCGACTACGACATCGTCCTCGCCTACATGAACAACGAGATCTATGGGGCGACCCCATACGCCCAGGAAGGCTCGGAGGGAAAGAACGGTGTCGTCACCGACTGGAATCAGGGTGACACTTTTGCCGTCAAGGTGATCAACCTGGACAACATCGTCCACTATTACCGCAACGTCGACTTCTCCGAACCGCTCAACCATGAGAACGAGACCGCGTTCGGCAACGGCGCCTTCAGCTTCGACAAGTTCAGCCCGAAGCCGACCTACGGGGTGCCCAAGGTGGCGGAGATGCAGTGGCGCACCGGCTGGGGATATGTGCCCCATCTCGGCATCCAGCAGCAGGAAGGCGTGTTCCCGAGAGACGCCGACCGGGAGATGATCGTTCCCTTCACCGGGCAGCTCGGGAAGACCTGGTACGGCTATCTGTTCCAAGGACCATCCGGCTATTGGAGGTTCAACCCTCCCGAGCCGATCCGGGAAGGCGAAGTCCTCCCCGCAGGCGATCCGCTACGGGACGCCGACGGTGCCGACGGAGTGCTGATCGGAACCGACACGGAAGGGTTCGGGGTGGCCCACATGCCGCAAGGCCCGATAACCACCCACCCGGACCGGGAGAACTTTCCCGAGCTCAACTTCCCCGGGTTCCTGCGCAACCCGGCCCCGGATGGAGGCGACATCATCCCGCCGACCCCGGTGTGGGCGCCGTTCCTCACCTTGAACCCGGAAACCGGCACTCTGCGAACCCCCGACGGCGCCTGGTGGGTGGACTACACCTACTTCCACGGGCGGCCGATACCGGCCGGGTCGTCGATCGAGGCGATAGTGGAGGCGCCCCGTGCCGGGGCACAGCTGTTCTACCAGTTCGATCCGCTGTTCCACGACAACATGATCTTCTCCTATCACCCCCGGGCGGATTCCCTCGGGTAGCGACTCACAAACCGCCGGCGGGGACACCTTTCGCCAGCTCGGTGATGAACTGCTGAGCGGCGTCGGCGGCCGCTGCGGTCCCGCCGCCGGTGTATCCGTCGTGGATGTGCGCCACCAGGGCCGAACCGACGACGGCAAGCTCGGCGTAGCGAAGCACGACCCCGACCTGGCGCATCGCTTGAATGCCGAAGCCGACCGCCAGCGGCAGCTCGGCGACAGCCCGGACCCGGGACAGGTAGTCGACCGCCGCCGCGTCCAGTGTGGTGGAGGTTCCGGTGACCCCGACCCGTCCGATCACATACAGGAAACCCCGGCTGGCTCGGGCGGCGGCGCGGACACGTTCCTCGCCGGTCGTCGGCGCCACGAAGAAGATCGGACACACACCGGATCGGGCGGCGGCTTCCCGCATCGGCCCGCTCTCCTCGACCGGCAGGTCGGGCACGATGAGAGCGTCGGCTCCGGCGGCGGCGATCAGCTCGCAGGACCTCCCCCAGCCGCGGCGCAGCAGCGGGTTGGTGTATGAGAAGATCGCCACCGGCAGGCTGCTGGCGGCATTCCGCGAGTCTCCACGCCGGAATTCGGCCACCACCCCGAGCACTCCCTCCAGGGTGGTGCCGGCATCCAAGGCCCGGACGGCGGCAGCCTGCAGCACCGGGCCGTCGGCCACCGGGTCGGTGAAAGGCACCCCCAACTCGACGCAGGACACCCCCGCCCGGTCGAGGGACCGCAGCACCGCCAGCGTGGTATCGAGGCCGCCGTCGCCGGCGGTGATGTACGGGGCGAGGCCGGGACCGCGGCCGGCGAGACGGTGCTCGAGCCGGTTCACAGTGTCTCCTCGAGATTCTGTGCGATAGTGGCGAGGTCCTTGTCACCCCGGCCGGACAGGTTCACCAGCACCCGCCGGCCCCGCAGACCCGTCGCTCCCCGGATCAGCCAGCCGAGGGCGTGGCTGCTCTCCAGGGCGGGGAGGATGCCTTCGCTGCGGGCAAGCAGGTGGAAGCCGGCCAGCGCCTCGGCGTCGGTGGCGGACACGTAGCGGGCTTTGCCGAGGTCATGCAAGGCGGCGTGTTCGGGTCCAAGCGCCGGGTAGG
>CAZIEQ010000293.1:0-2966 GCA_964538725.1 uncultured Acidimicrobiia bacterium
CTGCTCAACCGAATAGTATCTACGGCTCTTTTGTTTCATTTGCGATTCTACCAACCCATCCACCAACCTATCTACTAACCTCTTCTGCCCATATCTTGGTCAACTTTATCCAGAAACCACGTGGGCAGAAGTGCGCCCGCGCCAGCGCGCCCAGCTCATCCTGCCACCCCGGTGAGCGCTTCAGATACAGGTAGCCGGCACGACTCGATGGATCCTCGGCATCCGCGGCCCCACGCCATTCGTCGAGCGCCCGGGTACGCAGCCACTCGTAGCTTTGCAGAGCCGCCGCCAGTCTCTTCCGCAGCGGTGGAGGCAGGCGTCCCCCCTGATATTTGGCCACGCGGTGCAGGTCGGCGGGAACCTGATCGGCATCCAGGCTGCGCAAGGCCCGGCGTGCGGCTTCCACCGCCCGCTCGGGGGCTTCGTCGTCGAGATCCATGGGTCTCCCCGACCGGGAAGGCCCAAACTAACCACGTTGGGGCGGTTAGCCGCCTACTGCCCGGTCACCGTTAGCGTTCGACCGTGACCCGCCCCGGCATCCTGACTGCATGTTTCCTGACCGCCGTATCGGCCTGTTCGACCTCCGTGTTCGAAGACGGTGGCACGACATCCACCGCAGTGCCGTCGACGGCGACGACTGCTCCGTCCACCACCTCGACAACGACACCTCCGGCCACCCCGGCGAGCACACAACCGGCGCCGTCGAATCCGGTGGTTTGCTGCCTCGGAGCATCGGGAATCGGCGACGACCTCTACCCGGATCTGGGCAACGGTGGCTACGACGTCACCCACTACGATGTCGCCCTGGCCGTCGACCCCGCCGCCAATCACATCGAGGCCGTTGCTTCGATCGCCGCGGTGGCTGAACAGGACCTGGTCGGCTTCAATCTCGATCTGCACGGGCTCTCCGTTGCCGAGGTGACGGTTGACGGTGAGCCGACGGGATTCGCCCGCGATGGCGACGAGCTGCATGTGGAGCCGGTTCGGATCGAAGAGGGCGTCTCCTTCGCGGTGACCGTTACCTACCAGGGAACACCAGATCCGGCTCCGGCCGCAGGCATTCCATTCCCGATCGGGTGGAACGCCCAGGGAGGAGACACGACGTTCGTCGTCGCCGAGCCCGACGGCACCCAGACATGGCTTCCCTCCAACGACCATCCAGCCGACAAAGCAACGTTCAGCTTCGCGATCACAGTGCCCGACACCCACGTGGCGGTCGCCAACGGACGTCTCATCGCCACCGACCCGGGGGACGGCATCGGGACGACCGTATACCGGTGGCAGGAGATGGATCCCATCGCCACCTACCTGGCCACAGTCGTGGTAGCCGACCTCGAGCGGAGGACAGCCACCGCCGGGGACGGAATACCGATCCGCAACTACTTTCCTTCCTCTCTCGCCGACCGACTGACAGACACGTTCGCCGTCACGGATGAGGCCATGGGCTTCTTCTCCGAAATCTTCGGCGCATACCCATTCGACGTGTACGGGGTGGTCGTGGTCGGCGACTTCCCCGGCGCCCTCGAAGCTCAGACCATCTCGGTTTTCGGAACCGGGGCGGCGCAAGCCCAATTCGTCGACTCGATCATCGTGCACGAGCTTGCCCATCAATGGTTCGGCGACTCGGTGACTCCGGCACGGTGGGAGGACATCTGGCTCAACGAAGGCTTCGCAACATACGCCGAGTGGCTTTGGGCCGAGCACCAGGGGGGCAGCGGTGCATATCAGGACCGCGTCGCCGCTGCCTACTCATCTATGGCGCTCGGCCGGCACCGTCCTCCCGGCAATCCAAGTGCAGACGACCTGTTCGCAGCGTCTGTCTACGACCGGGGTGCGCTCACTCTGCACGCCCTTCGGGAAGCCATCGGCGATGATGTCTTCTTCACAGTCCTGCGGGACTATCACGCCCGATACGCCCGCGGCAACGCCACCACCGGCGATTTCATCGCGGTTGCCGAGGAGATCTCGGACCATGATCTCGGTCGGCTCTTCGAGGCGTGGCTGTACGACGAGGAGCTGCCCTCGCTGCCTTGACGCCGGCGTCGTTCAGCTCCCCTGCTGCAGCCGGCGGGCAATCCGCAGCATCTGCACGACCGACCACAACGCGTCACGCCTGGAAACCACCGCTGACGCGGGTACGAGCACGGCGTGCTGCAAGCCGGCGTCGGCGAGGCGGCGCAGTTTGGTGACGACGTCGCCGGGCGTGCCGACAACAGCCGCGGCCTCCATCGCCTCTACCGGCACCTCGGCGATGGACTCCCGGATTTCCGCCGCCCCGTGTTCTCCGGGTACGAAATCGACGATGCCCCGATAGGCGTCCCCATACGGATGCTCGTATCCCCACTCGCGCCACACGTCTGCTGAGGCGAGCAGGGCAAAGAAGCGCACCGCGGGATGCTGCAGCTTGACTCGAATACCGGCTGTGTCGCGCCCCAGGATCACGAACAGCTGCGCGGCCGCAGTGATGCTCGCAGGGTCGCGGCCCGCGGTTCGTGCTGCGTGGCGAATCGTCCCCAGCTTGGTGTCGTAGACATGCGGCCTCATCGGGTAGACCGGATACCAGCCGTCTCCGTACCTGCCGCAGATGTCGAGCATGCGAGGCCCGTGGGCGGCAATCCAGATCTCAGGCACCTTCCCAGGTGGTGGCATCAGATCCATGGGGCCTCCCCGCAGCCGATAGTGCTCACCGTCGAATTGGACACCACCGCTGCTGGCAAAGCAGAGCCGGATTATGCGGAGAGCCTCTTCCAGCCTGGAGACCGGCCGTTCGAACTCCAAGCCGTAGGGCTCGATGTTCTCGCGCTCCCCCGCCCCGATGCCCAGTATCGGGGGGCGGCGGGTCAGATGTGACATGGTCATCACCGCCTGCGCCAACAAGACCGGGTGACGACGGACCGGCTCGGTGACACCTACGCCGAGGCGGACGGCGCCGGATTCGAAGGGCCGACCGCGTTCTCCGGCACCCT
>CAZIEQ010000294.1:0-2942 GCA_964538725.1 uncultured Acidimicrobiia bacterium
GGTCACGACGGGCCCGGCGGACGAGGTCCGCAACGATGCCGCGGTGCGCGCTGCTTACTTGGGCGAATGATGAGCCTCCCGGTGGAATTCGTTGGTTCCCGGACCGCCGACGGGGTTCTGCTCCATGGGGCTCTCGTCGGGCGGGGTGAGCGGTACGGCCTCCTGCTGGTTCACGGCGCGTGGGGCAGTTTTTATGCCACACCCGTCTTTGACCTCTTGCAGGCGGCGAAGGAGCGCGGGTTTGCGGCTCTCTCGATGAATTCCCGCGGACACGATCTCGGTACTTTGGGCGACGGAGAGCCATGTGTGGGATTCATGCGGGACCTCTTCGAACAGGCCCCGCTCGATCTCGATGCGGCCGCCGAGGTGCTCACCGATGCCGGTGTCGAGCGGTACGTAGTGGTCGCTCACAGCTACGGGGCGCACAAGGCTGCCTATTGGTTGGCCGAGCGGCGGCCTGCGGAGGCGGTTGGCTGTGTGCTGGTCAGTCCGGCACCACCGCTGCACGCCGTGGCGCGCTGGTGGGTGGATGGGGCCATCGAGCATCACATTGCCCGGGCGGCCGCGGCGGTGGCTGCAGGTGAACCGGAGGAACTCATCGTCGTGTCCTCCGCGGCACCGGCACCGATAGTGGCAGAAGCACAGACTCTCCTGTCGACATGGGGTCCCGCGACCCGGGCCGACAGCAGGCTTCATGTGCCCGGAGTCTCGGTGCCGACTCTGATCATGAGCGGGGAGCGCGAGGGGGCGGCCAATCGTGCCTTTGCCGCGGAAGTGGCAGAAGCGGCGCCTCACGCCGAGCTGGAGGTGCTCAATGACAACCACTACTACAGCAAGGATCGCGCCCGGTTCATCGCCACCATCATGAAGTGGATTGGCGAACGCGGGTTGCTCGTTGTCCATGGAATGAAGGACGCCAATGAGTAATCCAGGCGATGAATTCGTAGGATCGGTCGTCGACGGTGGGCTGGGTGAAATGGGTGCTGTGTTCGATCACGCGGCTCTAGCTGCACCTCGGCTGCGGGATCTGCTGCCGATCTATCAAGATCTGTTGCAAGGGAGGTTTCTATATGGTGGAGACAACCGCAGGGTGGGCTATAGAGCGCTGCAACTCGCCTACTCAGATGGGAGCAGAATCGAGTTGATGGAGCCATTGAGCGGCTCGGCATTCTTCGACAGTTTTGTCACGAGAAAGGGGTGGGGTCTCCATCACATCACCTTCAAGGTGAGCGATATCAGACGTGCCATTGACATCGCCGAGCACCGCGGTTTCGTGCTGGTCGGCGCTTTCCTGGATGATGTCTCTTGGAAAGAGGTTTTCATCCACCCCAGGGAAGCCTGCGGGACCCTCGTGCAGCTTGCCCAGTCGGCACCCGGCTACCCACCACCGCAATCGGATTCTTCGGTCGAGGACGTGTTGGCCGGACGTGGTAACGACGGCAACAACCAGCCGAGCCCCTGAGCCTGATGAAGTCGCCTGTGCAAGCTGTCATGCGGCGTCTCTCAGGCGGCCGCAATTCGGCGCACCATCGCGTCCCGGACGGCGCGGTGTATGTCGATGCGCCGCATGCCGAGCCGATTGTCCTTGCCTGCGGCCGGGCTCATGTCGCACAGTACGAGGTGTCTGGCCCCTGCATCGACGTATCTCACCAGCTGGGCAGCGATGTCGTCCGGGTTGCCGTGGGGGATGACCGTCGTCAGCTCGTCGACATCGACGGCTTGGATCATTTCGTGAATGGCAGGGTCGGTGGGGATGAGGGAGCTCCACGGGCCCCGGGGCAGCGGGCTCGTGGAGAGCGCCCCTTGTGGCAGCAGCAGTCCGAGCGCCCGCAGGCCGGGGTTGGCGAAGAGCCGCTTGGCCAGGTCGGTGTCTTCGGCCGCCACCATCCAGGCGAATACACCGGGTTCAACCGCCTCGGGTGCCCTGTCGGCTGCCACCGACGCGTCCCGTATCTCGTCCAGTTGGTCGGCATAGGCGACGGCGCCGTGCCCAGTGGGAATCCACCCGTCGGCGAACCGGCCGGTGATGGCGAGGGTTCGGGGACCGTGGGCTGCCATCCACACAGGTGGTGCCGGTACCTGTGCAGCCAGGCCGCACAATGCCTCATGCAACCTGTAGTGCTCACCGGTGAAGTCGAACGGCTCGCCGCTCCACAGTCCCCGCATGACTTGGATGGCCTCTTGGAATCTGCCGACGGGGCGGTCGAAGGAGATCCCATACGGCCTGGTGCCGGCGGCCTCACCCGGTCCGATTCCGAGCAGCAGCCGGTTGCCAGAAAGCTGCTGCAGCGACAGCGCAGTCTGAGCCAGTTGAGCCGGGTGACGGCGGAGGGGATCGGCGACGGCAGTGCCCAGCAGGATGGATGAGGTGCCTGCGCTCACCGCGCTCATCACCGTGAATGGATCGAGGAGCGCGTGGGGGCCCGCGGGCATCCATCCCATGAGACGGTCCGCCCACCACATCGAATCGAAGGCCATCTCCTCGGCCTCCAGCGCGGGCCGGGTCGCATCTCGGGACGGCAGCTGTGATCCGGGCACTCCGAACCGCAGAGTCGGTGGGATGTCCTCGTGCACATGAGATCCGATCATCGGGCCGCATTATCGCAAGCGGCCGGCGTCGGGGAGCCAGTATCCGGGGGGGCGGTTCGCCGGCTCCGCGGTTTCGCGGCCGGATTGGGACCGGGCGAATGTCGAAGTCCAGATGAAGAGAGAAGGGAGACCTGATGGCAGGCAACGATGCCACCAAGCGGATCATGATCGAACGTGACGGAGGTGTCGCGCTCGTGACGCTGCGGAGGCCCGAGCGTCGCAACGCCCTTGACGACCGCCTTCTCATCGACGAGCTCGGCGCCACGTGGGCCGAGCTGCGAGCCGACCAATCCGCTGCAGTCGTCGTGCTCACCGGCGAGGGCGAGGCTTTCTGCGCCGGGGCGGATCTCGCG
>CAZIEQ010000295.1:0-2927 GCA_964538725.1 uncultured Acidimicrobiia bacterium
GCATGACAGATGTGAAGCGGGTCGCGATCCTCGGTGGGGGCGGCCTCATGGGGCATGGGATCGCCCTCGCCTGCATCCAGAACAGCACCGCCGATGTCGTCATCGTGTCCCGAAGGGAGGAGTCGGTCGCCCACGGCATCGATCTCGTCGAGCAGGGTCCCTTCGGACTGCAACGCGGCGTCGCCAAGGGCCGCCTCACCGAGGAGCAGGCGGCGGCGGCGCGCTCCCGACTCACCGGCACCACCGACTACGCAGAAGGACTCGCCGGTGCCGATGTGGTCTTCGAGACGGTCCCCGAAGTGGTCCCGACCAAACACGACGTGCTGCGGGCGGCACAGCAGCACGCCCCACAGCAGGCGGTTTTCGCTACCAACACATCTTCGATCCTCATCGCCGAACTGGCCACCTGCCTCGACGACCCCGGCCGTCTGGTGGGAACACACTGGTTCTATCCCGCCAACGTCATGCCGCTCGTGGAGGTGGCCCGCAGTGCATTCGCAGACCCCCAGGCCGTTGCAGCGGCCATCGGCTATCTGAACGCCATCGGTAAGAAGCCGGTCGTTGTCAAAGACTCACCCGGGTTCTTCATGACCCGGTTCGTCAACAACTATGTGGCCGAAGCGATCCGCCTCGTCGAGCTCGGCGTCGCCGGCCCCGCCGAGATCGACGAGATGTGCAAGGCCGGACTCGGATGGCCGATGGGTGTCTTCGAGCTTCTCGACGACACTGCCAGCTTCGATTCCTTCTATCACGCCCAGGAGTACCTCCACGAGACGTGTGGCGAACGTTACGCGGTCCCTCCGCTGGCACGCCAGGTGTTCGTAGCCGGATATCGGGGCGACCCCCGCCTCAAGCCGGAGAGTCGGGGCGGCTGGTACGACTTTCTCGGAGTCTCCCGGGACCCCGACGGATGAGCAACGCATCCGCCAAGCAACGGCACACCCCTACGAATCGCAGGCACGTCCTTCTCGCCGCCGCCGCCCGCTGCTTCTATCGAGACGGCTTCGCCGCCGCCTCCATGCGCGACATCGCAGCGGAGGCGGGCATGCAGACTGCGTCGATCTACTACCACTTCGATTCCAAAGACGACCTTCTCACAGCGGTTCACGAGGATGGGCTGCGTACCATCACCGCCGCCGTTACCGCCGCAATCCAAGACACCGACCCGGGTTGGGCGCGCCTCGGAGCGGCCTGCCGTGCCCATCTCGCCACGCTTTTGGAAGGAGGTGACTTCTTCAAGGCGGTGATGCGCCAGCTGCCCCGCGAGTTCTCCGGCAGGGACAAGGTGATGAAGCTGCGCGATGACCATGAACGCATCTTCACCGAGGTGATCTCGCAGCTCGATCTGGCACCGGGCACGGATCTACGCCATCTGCGTCTCATGCTGCTGGGGGCGATGAACTGGTGCTTCACCTGGTATCACCGCGGAGCGGCCACTCCTGCCGACATCGCCGACCGGTTCGTCGAGTTTCTTCGCGTCGGACTCGACCGCGGGTGAAAGGGAATCCACAGGTGGCGACCGGACCGTGAACCGACGCCGGGGACCCGACACGATCCCCACAGGCCGTCGGGCCCACGTCGACGGTCGACAGGGAGGCATACATGACATTCGAAACGATCATCTTCGAAGAGGACGGTGGCGTCGCCACCGTCACACTCGACCGGCCTGAATCCGCCAACGTACTCAACCTGACGATGGCCGAGGAGCTGGCCAAGGTAGCGATACGCTGCGACGAAGATCCTGCCATCCGTGCCGTGATACTCACGGGACAGGGCCGTTTCTTCAGCGCCGGCGGGGACCTCAAGTCGTTTGCAACGGCCGGCGCCGGGTTGGGGGCACTCATCAAAGAGATGACACTGCATTTCCACGGCGCAGTGTCGCGATTCAGCAGGATGGATCCGCCGGTCATCGCGGCCGTCAACGGTGTCGCAGCCGGAGCCGGCTTCAGCATGGCCGCAGCGTGCGACCTGATCGTCGCCGCCGAGTCTGCCGCATTCGTCTCCGCCTACACCGCGGCCGCGCTGTCCCCCGACGGCAGCTCCACCTACTTCCTACCTCGCATGGTCGGCATGCGGCGCGCCGCAGAGCTGATGCTCACCAACCGCACCCTGAGCGCCGCAGAGGCTCTCGAATGGGGTTTGGTCAATCGGGTCGTTGCCGACGAGCGGCTCCCCGCAGAGGTGGCGGCTCTCGCCGGACGGCTGGCTGCCGGCCCCACAAGAGCCTTCGGAGCTGTCAAGGGGATGCTCCATGCCAGCCTGGATTCGTCGCTGGAGACGCAGATGGAAATGGAGGCCCGCCTCATCGCCGACATGACCCGCACCGATGACGGCCTGGAGGGGATAACCGCTTTCGTGGACAAGCGCGAGCCGACGTTCCACGGCAGGTGACGTGGATTCGGCTCCGGCGGAGATGAATCCCTGCCAACATTCAGTCCGCATGAGACGCCGGACGATCCTCATCGGGCTGCTGATGGTTGTGGCCGCTCCGCAGGCGCAGGCCACCATCAGCCCTGTTGCCAACGTCTCCGTCGAGGCCGGACAGTCGACATCGATAACCGTCAACGTCAACTCGGGAGCTCAGGCGGTTGTGACAGCCGGCGCTTCGTGTGCCACCTTGTCACCGTCCAGCGCCGAGGGCGGGCCCGGTGCTTGGTCGTTCCGGCTCACCATCGACGCCACCTCCGCCACACCCGGCAGCTGCACCGCCCTGCTCAGCGAAACCGGCTTCGGAGGCGACAGCCAGGCCTCCTTCACCATCAACGTAACCGCCCCGACAACTACGACCACCACCCCCACTACGACTACGACGACCACGACGACTACGACCACCACCCCCACTCCGACGACCACGATGCCTGCGGCCACCACCCCGACTCCGCCGCTCGGCCTGGCCACCACCACAGCGCGCGCCAGCGTGGGTAGGA
>CAZIEQ010000296.1:0-2897 GCA_964538725.1 uncultured Acidimicrobiia bacterium
TGCTGACGAGGCCATCGCAGAGATCCGCAGCTACCTGGAGATGAGATGAGCGAAGAATCTGAGCCGCGAGAGGGAAAAAGGCGGGGCGTGAGAGCCAGCGGCGGCCCCCGTCCGCGGACGCGGCGGCGTCGACGGCCTCCACCCGTTCGGCATGGTTGCGCAGATAGTCGATGGACAGCCCATGAGGGGCGAGTGCGGCCAGGTAATCGGCCAAACCCGCCTGCGACTGGGTGGCTATGGCAGTGGTTCCCAGCCGGTATGCGGCGGCAGCTGAGACCTCTTCCTCGGTCACACCGCCGACAGCCATTCTGGCCAGCTCATGCCAGGTTTCGGCCAATGCAGGGCCGGTCACATCGGTGGCGACGTCTGCCGCCACGGTGATGGTCGACACTGCCCGCCGATGGGCCAGCGTGCTCGTCGGGGAGTAGGTGTAGCCCTTGTCTTCCCTCAGGTTGGCCACGTAGCGGGATGCGAAGTACCCGCCGAACGCCAGATTGACCACTTCGCATGCTGCGTAGTCGGCAGCGTTACGGGCGGGGGCCGACGCGATCAGCCGCAGGTTCGACTGGACGGCATCGGGACGGTCGATGATCGTTGCCGCCGGGGAATGACGCACCCCTGTGGAAGGGACGACATCGGGTTCATCTCCCCGCCACTCCTCGAACACTCTGGCTGCCGTATCTGCGGTTCGGGTGGTAGCCGCGCCGCCTACCAGCACCAGCACCGACCCACGGGGCGTCGCTCGGGCCCACATTCGCTGCAGTCGCCGTGACGCGATACGGGCCACGGCCTGCGGTTGGGGCAAACCCCAGCCGTAGGGATGGCGGCCGAAAGCCACCTTGGCGACAACGCTGGCTGCCATTTGCGCCGGGTCGCTGTTGGCGATTGTCAACTCGTCGGCCACCCGATCGCGTTCCGAGCGAACCATGGTGGCCGGAAACTGGGCGTCGGTGACGGCGTCGGCGACGATCTTCAGAAACTCCTCCAGCCCGGAGGCTGCCACGGCTCCCCGTATGGTCATCGAATCGGCACCGGTGCTCACCGAAAGCGTGCCGCCGAGGCCGGCAACGTTGTCGGCGATTGCGGACTCGGACAGCCGTGACGTGCCTCCCAGCAAGGTCGCGGCTAGTAGGTGCCGCGTGTTCGATTCGGCCGCTGTGACGGCCGCGAGAGGTGTCACGAGGCGCATCTCGACTATGGGCACGCCTCCCCTCTTGGCCGCCAGCACCTGGAGCCCGGAGGGAAGCCGCAGGCTGGAGGTCTTCGGGATGCGGGGGCGGCGGGTGGGTGAGACGGGCGGCGCTGTCACGATTCGTTGCCCGGGACTATTTCGAGGACTGTGCGCAGCTGCGGGCGCAGCCATTCCGCGGTGACTCGTGCCACGTCGCCGGCGGTCACCGCGGCTATCAAGTCTGCGGCCTCCCAGGCCAGCTCGGCTCGGCCACGGTGAAGTTCGAGAGGTGCCAACGCCAGGGCACGGTTGATGAAGCCGTCCAGGCCGCGCCACAAACCCGATATCAACTGGGCCTTTGCCCTGTCGAGCTCATCCGGGGTGACTCCCCCGGCGACCATGGCGGCGAGTGACAGGTCGATTTCTTCGATGATCTGCAACCGCAAGGCACGCTGGGGGTAGTAGGCCACGAACTGGAACCAGGTTGGACCTCTGACCTCCAGCGGTCCGCCGAACGCCGGGGACTCGCCGATCCACGCTCCGATAGAAGTGATGAGCCCTTTCTCCCGGATGAGCCGCTTTTGCAGGCGAGATCCGCGTCCGGACGTCATCACGGCAGCCAGCACCTCCAGCACCGCCAGGTCGTCGAGGGCGGTCAGCGGGTCGGGGGCGCGGTATCCGAGGGCCACCGCGGGGGTGGGGGCCTGCCGGTCGCGGCCGACGACGACACGCTCGGCATTCGGCGGCGGCTCGTTGAAGTCGGGCACCTCCGGCGTCATTCGATGGGGAATGTCTCCAAAGTGTCGCTCGACGAGAGTGGTGGCGAGTTGGGGTGTGGTGTCGCCCACCACGACCACGAGAGCGTTTCCCGGCGAATAGTAGGAGTTGAAGAAATCGGCGGCGTCGGTCACCGATGCCGCTTCCAGGTCGTCGAAGCTGCCGTAGCCGTCGTGTGCGTTGGGAAACGTGTCGAACATGGCCGCGGGGAGTTTGATCCAGGGGAAGCCACCGTACGGCCGGTTGAGAACGTTGGCCCTTATCTCTTCCTTGACCACGTCGATCTGGTTGGCCAGATTCTCGACGGTCACCGCAACCGATCGCATCCTGTCCGCTTCGAGATACAGGGCGAGCTCCAGAGCTCCCGAAGGCACAGCTTCGTGGTACCTGGTGAAGTCGGGTGTCGTCGTTCCGTTGAGCGTCCCCCCATTGCCCATGATGCGGCTCACGTGTTCCATCTTCCCTACCCGAGCCGAGCCCTGAAACATGAGATGCTCGAACAAGTGGGCGAAACCGGTTCGACCCTCAGGTTCGGACCGATACCCGACGTCGTATAGGACGGCAACCGCCACCACCGGGGAGCTGTGGTCTTCGGCTACGAGGAGGCGCAGCCCGTTGTCGAGTGATTGGCGAGTCAGGGGGAAGGCGGTGTGTCGGGACATCGACCGCGAAGCTAATCATTCCCAGAGGGTGTGTATCGGCCGGCCGGACGAGCCGCCGGCACCGTGGCGTTAGCCTGGCCGTCATGCGCCAGAGCGTGGCATTGGCTCTCGGTGTGGGCGCAAACACCACCATTTTCAGCCTGATCAACGAAGTGATGTTACGCCCCCTTCCGATTGTCGATGGATCGCGGGTCGTTCGGCTCTATACTTCCGACTTCAGCAGTGGGGTGTTCGGTACTTCCTCGTTTCATGAGAAGAGTAGCAGAGAGACGCTCACGGGAGCTTTT
>CAZIEQ010000297.1:0-2892 GCA_964538725.1 uncultured Acidimicrobiia bacterium
CACGCCGGCGCCGGAAGAACGCGGCTGTCAGTGATGTGGCCAACGCCCGCTTCCGCCAGGGCTCGGCGGGGCGGCTGCCGGTCGATGCCGGCTGGGCGGACCTGGTGATCTCCAACGGGGTCCTCAACCTGGTTCCCGACAAGCACACCGCCTATCGCCAGATCTTCCGGGCCCTCAGACCCGGCGGCCGCATCCAGATAGCGGACGTATGCGTCGACAAGCCGGTGCCCGAGTCGCCAAGCGCGACATCGACCTGTGGACCGGCTGAATTGCGGGCGCCCTGCCGTGCGCAGGTTGGACGACAGTCATCGAGGGGGTCGGGTTCGTCGACCTCGAGTTCGGTCCGGCAGTCGACACATGTGCCGGTGCCGACGGGGAGCAGAACGCCAGGCTCTTCGGTACCTTCGGCTACCCGTTCCGGGCCTCCAAACCCGCCTGAGCCCGGCCGCCGGTAGTCAGAAGTGGAACCGGGTGACGTCGGTGGGGAAGTCGAACCAGGCGAGTGCCTTGCGGGGTGTGAACACCAGCAGTCCGCCGGCGTCGGGCCCTTCCCAAGCATCCGCCTGGGGCGAATAGCCGCTCGCGGCGTACTTGTCGGCGAGCCCGGCAGCGATCCGGGCTCCGAACTCCAGGCCCGGAGACTCCGCCGGGGCCGAGGTGCCTTCGACGATGACGGCCTGCCGGCCGTCCTCGAGGTGCAGCACACATGCCGGGTTGGTGGCGAGGTTGCGTAGGTGCACCGTGTCGGGCGAGCCGTCGTACCACAGCCGTCCGTCCAGCCACACTCCCCACCGGGGAACGACATGGGGGCGGCCGTCCGGGCGAGCGGTGGCCATCCAATACTGGGCCGACGTCTGCAGCTGCTCCTCGACGGATGGCCATCCGAGCAGCCCGTCACCAGTTGGGGGGACGCCGTAGCCGTCGGGCATCTGCGGCCGGTCGCGCCTTGGACTTCTCACCGCCGTCACCCTAAGACGGCTGATCCGGGGATGGGCCGCGGAGCGGCGGTAGGGATCGAGCGCACACCGCTGCCGCAGTCGATTCTGAGAACGAAGGCGTTTACGCGGTCACTGCCGCGGTGGCTGCAGGCCGGGTGGAGGTTCTCACCGTGGAACGGCGCAGGGTCGATGATCTGCAGTCGGTCATCAACGATGCATGGCAGCAGGGTGCTGTCGTCGAGGTGGTCGAGCGTATCGGTGGGGAGGGTATGGATCAGGGGGTAGCTGCCCGGGCGAAGGCCAAGCCGCTGGCGTCGCTGGATGAGGTGGTCGCTGCAAGCCGCCGCCTTCCGTAGCTTGCCCGGATGGCGGGTCGCTTCTCCTGACCAGGTGGCGCGATACCTAGCGATCGTTGGCTTCCCGCCGGACGTCGAAGGCACACCTGCGGACTCCTGGATCGGGGATGTGGTCGTCGACCTCAGCGCCCTTACGGAGTTCTTCGCCGCTGCTGATACCTGACGGTCCCATGTGGGGATGCTTTTGTTGATCGGTTTTGGGGGTCTGGTTCTTGTCTCTGCGGTGTTATATAGTCGAACGTATGTTCGATGATGAGGGTGTTCCCGCCGGGCTGGACGAGATGGAGCCGGGTCCTGTTCTCGCCGCGTTCCTGGCTTCGATCGACGTTGCCGAAGTGTCAGGTTATGACCGGATCGTGGTCTTGCGGGCTCATCAGCGGATGGCGTCCCATTACAACGCCAGGGTCTATGAGGACATGGCGTCGGTAGCCGACCATATGAACGAGATCGACGGCCCGGAGATGGCAGCCGAGTCTGCTGCGGCGGAGATTCGGGCTGCGCTGCACCTCACCCGCCGCGCCGCCGACAGCGAGCTGGATTTCGCTATGCAACTGAGGCGGCGTATCCCCCCGGTGTGGCAGGCTCTGGCGGCGGGTGATATCGATCTGCGTAGGGCCAAAACCATTACCCATGGCACCGAGCATCTCCCCGTGGACATCGCGCAGAAGGTCATCGAGCGGATCGTCGAGTCTGCTCCGCGGTTGACTACAGGACAGCTGTCGGCTCGGATCCGGCGGCTCTGCGTCGAGGCCGACCCTGCCGAAGCGAAGCGACGCTATGTAGAAGCCCTCGCCGGGCGGCGTATGGTCTCGGAACCGACCGAGTCGGGAACCGCAAACCTCCTCGGACTGGATCTGCCCCCGCATCGGGTGGCTGCTGTCACCCACAAGCTAACCCGTCTCGCCTGGAGCCTGAAGACGACTGGCGAGTCTCGCAGCATCGACCAGATCCGAGCCGACGTATTCCTGGACTTGCTCGAGGGCAACACGGCGGCCGCCAGGACGGCAGCCGGTGTCGTCGACATTCATGTGGACCTGGAGACTCTGACAGGCCTGGTAGACAGTCCCGGTGAGCTGGCCGGATACGGGCCCGTTATCGCCGATATCGCCAGACAAGTCGCGGAACAACAAACCAACGCGGAATGGCGCTACACCCTCACCGACCCCGCGTCCGGACAGCCCATCGCCAACGGCGTCACCCGCCGCCGGCCCACCACCTCACAACGCAGAGCGGTGGAGACTCGCAATCCAACATGTGTCTTCCCCGGCTGTCGCATGCCCGCCACCCAATGCGACCTCGACCACAGAATCCCCTGGTCGGAAGGAGGACCCACCGACATCGGCCACCTGGCGCCCCTCTGCCGCCACGACCACAACATCCGTCACCGAGCCCACTGGGAACACCAACCCCTACCCAACGGCGACCACCAATGGACCACCCGCCTGGGGCACACTTACACGACCAGCGGCAAACCCCCTTAAGAACTCCGGCCGCGAGCGTGGCCGGGCCGGTGTTGCGAACGGCCGTGCGACCACAGACAGTGGAGCTGGCGGTGGGACTCGAACCCACGACCTGCTGATTACAAATCAGCTGCTCTA
>CAZIEQ010000298.1:0-2885 GCA_964538725.1 uncultured Acidimicrobiia bacterium
CCGGTCTGCAGGTATCGGCATGTCGGCACCGCCCACGACCTTGCCGCGGCGCATAACCGTCACCCGGTCGCACAGCTCCTCGATCTCCTCCAGCTTGTGGGAGACGAAGATGACGATCATGCCGTCTGCCGCCAAGAGCCGCAGGATTTCGAACAGCTTCTCTCGCTGCGATGCCGAGATGCCGGTTGTGGGTTCGTCGAAGATGAGCAGCTTGGCGCCCAGCCACAGCAGACGGGCGATCTCCAACTGCTGGCGTTCCCCGACAGTGAGGGTGCGTGCCAGTGCTCCAGGGTCGAAGGTGAATCCGTAGCGCTCCCCGGCCCGGCGCAGCTCCTCCGCTCCGGCGGCACGGTCGATGCGCACATTTCCGGGGCTGCCGAGGAGGAAGTTGTCGACTGCCGTGAAGGGGAGGAACACGAGAGGATCCTGGTGCAGCATTCCGATGCCGGCAGCGATGGCGTCGTCGGGCGAGCGCAAGTCGAGTGCCCGGCCATCGAGTTCGATGGATCCGGAATCTGCACGGATGAAGCCGGACAGCACCTTCATCAGGGTGGACTTTCCAGCTCCGTTCTCACCGAGGAGGCCGTGGAGTTCGCCCGCCTCCACGTCGAGGCTGACGCCGTCGTTCGCTCGCACCTGCCCGAAGTGCTTGTGGATGTCGCGCAGGAGCAGGCTCATCGTGGACGCAGGCTAGGGATGGGAGGGGCGGCGCGGGGGAAGGAAGGCTCCTTCCCCCGCAGCTGCGTCATTATTCGCTTGCGCCTTGGATTCCTTCGAGGAGCTGCTCCATGTACCAGATCTGAGCCTGGGTTGCTTCTTCGCCGGCGGCGAGGAATGCCGAGCCGTCCTGGAAGTTGAGCGGCCCGACGAACAGGTCGATGTCGCCGTTGGCCAGCCCATCGATGAACTTGTCGAGATCCGCTTTGGCTGCCGATGACAGTCCGTCACCGTCGACCCAGCCGATGGCGCTGGTGTTGCGATTGTTGATGTCGTCCCAATCGGGTCCGACCCACTGCCACTCCGCCTTGAAGTTGCCGTCGATCACCGATTCAGCGATATCCAGATAGGCAGGACCCCAGTTGAAGTAGGGAACGCCCAGGCAGATGTCGCTGGCCTCCGCGCAGGCACCTTCGAAGTCGTATGGGACCGACCACACCTTGTCACCGGCCGCAGCCGCCTGACCGGCGCGCACCAGAGCCTCGGTGGTGTCGATGCCCGAGATGACGACGTCCGCACCTGAGGCGAGGAACTCGTTGGTCACCTGCGTCGGGTCAAGGGTGAAGCCGGGGATGTTGAACCAGAAACCGATCCATTTGACCTCAAAACTGAGGTCATCGGGATTGCCGTTACGGAAGTTCTCCCAGCAGTAGCTGGCACCGAGGAACGCCGAACTCACAAGTCGGCGGGTCTCGTCGTTGATGAGGGGACCCAGGTAGGAGATCTTGCCGGTTTCGGTGGTCAAGGCGGCAGAGCAGCCGGCGATCATCTTGCCGAACTCCATCTGTCCCATGACGTTGCCCAAGTTTTCCAGATCCGCCCGGTACGCCTTGCCGTCCGCCCACGCGCTGTCTCCCGATGACCAGATCATCGGCACATCGGGATGCGCCGCCGCGGCGGCCTCGATGCCGTCTTTCATATCGTCGGACGTTGCGAGGACGAGCTGAGCTCCCTGGGAGATCATGTCGTCCACCACCGCTTCCACCGTCGTTTCAGGACGGTCTGCCGGGTTGACCTTGTCGAGGACGATCATCTGGGATTCGGGCAGGCCCAGTTGATCGACGACATACTTGGCACCCTCGAAGTGGGCCTGTGACCAGCCCCGGTCGTTTTGCGGACCGACGAGGATCACGCCGAGCTTGAAATCTTCTGCAGCCACGCCGTCATCGTCGCCACACGCAGCCGCCACCAGGGCAAAGGCTGCGAGCAGCATGAGCAGCTGCGTAACGCGCCGTTTACTCACCATGGTTGGTACTCCTCCTCCCGAGGGAGTCGAGAGCCCGGCATGACCGCGGCCAGCGCCCTGACACCCTGCGTTTTGGTGATGGCATGACCTTAGGTGATCGCGTCGGCTCCAGCATGGTTGCCCAACAGCCACTGTCGGCTCGTTGTCAGGTGTCGAAGGGGACGGCGCACACCTTGTCGGGCTCGATGAAAGTGTGGGCGGCCTCCAGGGGCCATTCTTCCCAGTTCTCGCCGTGAACCTCGGTGCACAGATCTCGAAGACCGTCGTCCGGTTGCACTTGGTGCGCCTTCCATGCACCGTTACGGCAAGGGACTCACCGCGAGTGGGTAGCACTGACCCCTGGGCGCTGCCGGATGTGGCGGGACCGGAGCGAATCGCGGGCCGAGCCAAACCAGAACCGGCCCCGGGGACCAACCCGTCAACGGGACTCACCAGCGGCCGACGGTCGGGGGTGATGGTGGTCAACGCAGATGCCCGTACGCCGACCAGTTCGACTTCGAGCTGCTCCGCGGTGATTCGCCTCTCCGGGGTGATCACAGATCTGAGATGTTTGCCCGTGCCGTGATAGCTGGTGTCGAGTGGAGCCTGGAGGCGTGGGTGTCTTCGGGTGTTTCACGCACGCGGAGCCTGTTCGCCGCGGACGCTCATGGTGGTCCTATCGTGGGTCGATGGCCTCAGTTTGGGAGCGTCTCTCCGACTTGCCGCAGCTTCCCGACGGGGAGTCGGCTCCAAACGCGGTACTGATTCCGCTCTACGAAGACGACTCCGGTGCCGTTCGCGTCATCCTCACCAAGCGGCCGGGACACATGAAGAGCCATGCCCACGACGTCGTGTTTCCGGGTGGGCGTGTCGAGGAAGGGGAAAGTGCGGTGGCGGCCGCCACTCGGGAGGCGTGTGAGGAGATCGGTCTGCCGCCGGAATC
>CAZIEQ010000299.1:0-2881 GCA_964538725.1 uncultured Acidimicrobiia bacterium
GCGCCCCCCCACCTCTGGCGAGTCCGGTTGGGGGGGCCCGGCCCCGAAGGCGGGGACGGAATCGGCGGCCAACGCCGCCGAGATCCAGCGGTGAAACGCCATGTCCGACCGCTGCCGCGGCCCGTAGACGGTGAAGAACCGCAACGAGCGGACGTTCACCCCGCGTTCGGATGCGTATGCCGCCGCCAGGCGCTCCCCTGCCACCTTGGTGACCCCGTAGGGGGAGATGGGCCGCAGCGGAGCGTCCTCGGGTGTGGGAAACACATTCGCCTGCCCGTACACCGAGGACGACGAGGCGAATACGAGCCGGGACTTCCCACCGACCATCTCCTCGAGCAGCCGCTGGGTGGCGGTGATGTTAGGTCCCACATAGGCGTCGAAGTCCGCCCACGAGGTACGGACTCCGGGCCGAGCAGCGAGATGGAACACGACGTCAACGCCGTCGAGCAGGGCCGCCAGGTCGGTTTGCAGCAGGTTGCCTTCCACCAGATGAAAGCCGGTCCGGGCGGCCAGTGCCCCGGCGGTGGCGCGCCGCGGTGCCACCTCATAGGAATCCAGGAAACAGTCCACACCGACGACATCCCAACCGTCGTCGAGCAACGCCTCACTCAGATGCGAACCGATGAATCCGGCGCTGCCGGTAACCAGAGCCCGCTTCACGAACACCCCATCTTCATCGACGGTCGGCGGCGCAGCCTACCGGCGCCGGGTCAGGTCGGAACCCGGCCGCGGCGGCCGGTCAGCCACGACGCAACCACCAGTAACCCAAAGGCGATCGTCGTCGCCGCCAGCGGGTCGGAGCGGAGCCCGGCGACTCGCGACGCCACGAATACGAGGAGGAACTGGGCGGCGCCGACGACCAGGGCTCCGCTCGGATCGGCGGCGAGGTCGTCGATCACCGTCACGTCGGTACGCAGCAGGCGACGGCCCAGAGGCTCGGCGACCAGGAGACCCAGAGCGGCGACTGCGCCGATCACCGAAGCCGGGCGGGCCTGGCCACCCACCGCCGCCACCCAAACGAAGATCCCCAGGGACATCGCAACCCCTGGGGCCCCCAGGGAGACGGCCCGCAACGGCCAGCCTGCCACTCCGATCGGTACGGCCACCCCGAGCAGAACGACGGCTGTCTCGGTATCGGGAACGGTGAAGAACAAGCCGGCGACGGCGAGAGCGAGCAAGGCAGGCCCGAACCCGGCGTCCCGATAACGCCGATCGAAGTCGGCTGCCAGTGGAACACCTCCCACAAGAGCACCAAAAACGAGGGCGGACACCCATCGGGGTCCGGGGAGCTGCAACTGGAACGCCATGATCCATGCCCCCGGGACCACACCCATGACGAGCACGGGAAACGATTCGGTGAGGCTGCCAAGCGCGGCCCCGACCGCCAGCAGCACAACACCCGACCACACTTCGGCGGGCACATCGATCACCCGTCCCAGCGCGAGAGCTGCTGCCACGGCCAGCCCGAGGCCGCCAACAGGCGCCGCAGAGCGTCCGCTGCGCCGGGAGGCGAAGCCCGCCAGCGTGGCGATGGCAGCCGCCATCGAGCCATAGCCGAAGGCGGTCAGAAAGTCCTTACCGGTGAGAAGGTCGAAGGTCGACACCGCAGCCAAGGCTAGAAGAGCATCGTCGTGCGGTCCTCACGCCGCAGAAACTGCGATCTTCGGAGCGGTGCTGGTGTTGCTGTAGCATCGCCGCCGCGCACCTGCAAAGCCGTCGAGCGCGACGAGGGGAGTGGTGTTGCAGACCACGTCCGCCGATGGGCCGGGAAGTCGGATCCTCCACACACGTTGGCTTTGGGTGACACTGGGGGGGATCACCGTCGCCGCCTTCGTGGTGCGTGTCCTCGGCGTCGGGGATCATCCGCTTTCCCTCGACGAGGCGTACGGGGCGTGGGTCGCCGAAGGGTCGCTGAGCGACATCTGGCGGCCGGCCGCACCGCTGGATGCGGTAGCACCCGTCTACCACACGATGCTGAAGGTTTGGGCAGGTATGGGCGATTCACCGGCCACGCTGCGCCTGTTGTCGGCCCTGGTGGGCACTGCCGCCGTCCCGGCGACCTTCGCTGCGGCCCGCCTCGCTGCCGGACCGGGGCTCGGGCTTGCTGCTGCCTCCCTCGTCGCCTTGTCACCCTTCCACATCCAGATCAGCCAAACGGTGGGGCCTTTCGCCCTGGTCGTGCTGGGCACAACCGTGGCGCTGTGGGGATTGATGCGGATGCGGGCGGCCGTGGAGGGAACCCGGAGGACGGGGCCGATCCTGTACGGAGCGGGCGTCGCAGTGGCGGTGTTGAGCCACGGCAGCGCCCTCGCCTTTCTCGCCGCCGTCAACGTGGGAGTTGCCGTGTGGTGGGTGCGCACCAGGAGCCGCCTGCCTGTGGTCGGCTGGTGGCGTCTCCAGGGATTGGTGCTGGTGGTCACCGCCGTGTGGCTTCCCGCTCTGGCCGGCAACGCTGTCGGCACAGATGTGGCCAGGGGCATCGACACATCGTCGCTGGGCCAGGTCGGCGTCGTGTTGCACAACGTCTACGCGGGAAGCACTCTGTTCGTGACCGGTGCCCTGCGGCCGCTGGTCGCGCTGGGCATCGGCTCGGTACTGGCGGTGTTGGTGGCCATCGCCTGGCGGCGGCGTCCATCGGACCGGGACTGGATGCTGGCGGTGACGGTGACCGTCGCCGTCGGGGGTGTGATCGTTCTCGGGGTGGCAACTTGGCACCCGGTTCTCGACACCACCATGCTGACGTGGGCTGCGGTGCCGATACTGATCGTCGCCTCGGCGGGGGCGCTGGCTATGCCGCGCCGCTGGCTCGCCGCGAGCGGCGGTGGGGTGGGGCGCCGCGTTGTGGGCTTCCGGGTTTCGGAGAAACTGCGCGCGTTCGCCG
>CAZIEQ010000300.1:0-2852 GCA_964538725.1 uncultured Acidimicrobiia bacterium
ACTTGGGCTCAGCGTTGCGTCAGGCTTTGCCGCGGCCACTTGTTCGGCGACGTGCCATACCCGAGGGCAGGTGAACCCCCACGGTCCCCTCTCCTTGTTCCCCTGACGACCACTTTCGGTACATGTTGGCCGTATTCGCGGAGCCGATTCTATAGAGGGCCACGCGTAGTAGTCAACTGATATGCGTTGAGTAGTCAATTCGGTGTGCATGACCGATCCGGCGCGCAGTTGCCTGCTCTTCCCCCCGTCGCGGTGCAGGTCTTAGGACCAACATCCCATTGCACCCCCGACCGCGGTATCACCAAGCTGAGCCGCCTTCGACAGGGGGGGTTACCGCTGCATTGCACCGCATGACGTGACGCAAGCCGCATGGCATAGCTCATCGCGACAACATCCGTGGAGCCAGGCCTCGTTCGAGGCTTGGAGGGGGAGATAGTCGAAGTGCACCGAAGAAGATTCCTATTTGTCGTGCTCGCCGTCGCCGTGGCCGCATCAACGGTACTCACGACGGGCAGCGCTTTCGCAGCCGATGACCTGACGATCGGCGGTGACATCTACACCGGCGACAGCAGTGTGCGATACCTGTTCGACCTCGCCGACCCGGCGGGCGAGCCCACCGCTGTCTACGACAACTGTGTACACCACGCCCCGGCGGGGAGCGTGGTATCGCCCTTGACAGGCTTTCCGTTGACTCTTGCCGACGGCAGCCCCGATCCTGGCCCTCCAGGCGGGTCGGCCGCCTGCCCTCCCCTCATAGGCGCCCGGGTATTGGTGCAGAACCAGCACTCCGGCGGCGGCTTCATCACCTACGGCACCGTCACCGGCAATTCGTGGGCGGCCACGGTGGACAAGGACCTGTATCCGGACATCATCGTGACGTTCAGCGCCCCCGGCCACGACACCACCAGCCGGGAGTTCACCTGGGATGCCGGTGCGGCCAGCTACACACACCCGATTCCCGGCCTTGCTGGCACCGGTGGTGCAACCGGGATTCGCGTCGGTGGGAACCGGCAGGACGCATACCTGCCACGCCTGACGCATGGGAAGCTTCCCACAGCAAGTCTGTTGCACTATGTGTTCTACGACAAGTTCGTCAACGGAAACGACAACGGACCCCTGGTCGACCCGGGTCTCAACTGTGTGACGGTCAACGTGTACGACGAGGAGGGGACTCTCCTCCAATCACGCAAGACCGGCGACATCAACAACGACGGCAAGGTTGACGAGAACGACACCTTCACAACGACCGAGGGCATCGTCTACGGCCCCGGCGGGATGGCGATCAACGGCTATGTCTATTTCGATGGTCTGCCGGCGGGCGAGGTCATCGTCGAATCCGATCCGTACACCGTAACGAAGGAATGCAACCCCCATTTCAGCTTGTACATCGAAGACGATGTGGCCCGCAACTCGGCGGGATGGTCGCTGACCTACACCGAGGAAGGCGGGTCCACCTGGGATCCGAAGCTGTGGCCGGGCTTCTCCGGCACCGAGGGCGGCGCCTACTACACCTGGCACGGGTTCATCGAGAAGATTGGTCAGGTCGGAAGTCCGCACAACCCGACCGAGTTCAATCCCGGCATCACGGGCAGGGTCGAGGTCACCCTGCTGGACGCCGACGGCAACGATCCGGAGGAGCTCTTCCCGACCGGCCTTCCGGGACGGGTCACCGGCGGCTACCCCAACGGGTTGGACGTGGAGCCCAACGCCCGGATCATGAACGGTGCCGTCGCCCTGTACACGGCGGGGGATTTCCCTGAGCTCGTTGCAACCGGTCTGGCGTCGCAGCCCACCGGGCAGAACGACCAGAACGGAGCGAGATTCACGTTCCTGAACGTCCCTCCCGGTCAGTACGAGATATTCGCCTACGACGTGCCGCTGTACGACGTGCCTCTGATGGGTATCGGCGTGACCGTAAGACCGAGCAGGACGGTGAAGAGGTCGCTGCTTCTGCCCCGCTTCGGTGCCCGAGCCCAGGGCTACGTGATGAATAACGGCGCTCCCGTCGCCGGAGCCACCGTGAAGGCGCATTACAAGAGCGGCATCACCAAGAAGGAAACGACGACGGATGCGACGGGCTACTTCAACTTCGATTTCTTGCCTGAAGTCGAGGTGCTTGGGCATGTCTTCGTGGAATTGCCCGACGGCTCCACGATTCGGGGAAAGACCATCACCGAGGATTTCGACCCCGACGGACCCGGCGGGCTTCCCACCGTCGCGGTGACCCACAACGCCATGAACCGTTATATCCAGTGGGCGACCTTCAACTACTGGGTCGACATCCAAGTCGAGGACATCCCGGCGGCTACGGGTGATATCAACGGTGTCGTCTTCTACGACCACCTTGCCAGAGGCTCGTGGGTGGGAGACGGCATATATGACGAGCACGAAGAACCCACCCTGAACGGCGTCACCGTGGAGCTGTATGACGCTGCGGGAACGTCGCTGCTGGAAACCACCACGACCGGCTCCTTCTCCAAGGCGGACACGATCGCCGAGGGTTGGCAGGAGCCTTACACGTGGCCGCTCAACGAGATCGGCGGCGTCTTCGCCGGTCCGGCGACATTCGACGGGAGCGCACCATCAGCACCGCGCGTCGGGATGTACGAGTTCAGGGATCTCGCACCCGGCGACTACATGGTGAAAGTGCTCCCCCCGACGGGCTACAAATACTCGCCTTCGCCGGCCTCGACGGCCGGCGGTGAACCGGCGGCGGTCGCAGGCGGTATTGGCACCCGTGTGGCCGTCGGAGCCCACACCATCGCCAGCGAGAGCACATTGAGGGTGCGATCAATGGCCGAGGTGTAGAGGGTCTGCAAGATGCGCGGTGGCCGGTAGGGGGGCAGTTCCAG
>CAZIEQ010000301.1:0-2851 GCA_964538725.1 uncultured Acidimicrobiia bacterium
CGCCAGTCTGCCGAGGAGCTGCGGGAGGAGACCCGGACGTCGCTTGAGAGGCTTGCCGGGTTTGATTCGAAGGCGGCGAAGGAGGAGTTGCTGCAGAAGGTCGAGGACGAGGCGCGCCGGGACGCCATGTTGCTGGTGCGGGACCTCGAGATCAAGGCTCGGGAGGAGTCGGATCGGAGGGCTCGTCGCATCCTCACCACTGCGATCCAGCGCCTCGCGTCCGAGGTAGTGACCGAGTCGACGATGTCGGTAGTCGCGCTGCCCGCCGATGACATGAAGGGAAGGATCATCGGCCGGGATGGCCGCAACATCAGGGCTTTCGAGGCGGTCACCGGCGTCAACATCATCGTGGACGACACTCCCGAGGCGGTGGCTGTTTCCTCCTTCGACCCGGTTCGGAGGGAGGTTGCTCGTCTGGCGTTGGAGAAGCTGGTGGCCGACGGGCGGATCCACCCGTCGTCGATAGAGGAGGCATACGAGAAGGCGCGCAGCGAGGTCGAGCAGTCGGTGCGGGACGCCGGGGAGTGGGCCCTGGTGGAGGTTGGGATCAGCCGCATGCATCCCGAGCTCGTGGTGCTGTTGGGCCGCCTGAAATACCGAACGAGCTATGGACAGAACGTCCTCAACCATCTGGTGGAATCGGCTCGGATTGCTGAGATGTTTGCCGGCGAACTGGGGATCGATCCCGACGAGGTGAAGCGGGCGGCATTCCTCCACGACATAGGCAAGGCGGTCAGCCACGAGGTGGGTGGATCCCACGCCCTCGTCGGAGCGGAGATAGCCCGTCGCTTCGGGGAGGACGCTGCCATCGTGCACGGGATCGAAGCCCATCACAACGAGGTGGAGCCACGCACCATCACCGCCACGCTGGTCCAAGCGGCCGACGCAGTATCCGCTGCCAGGCCGGGGGCACGACGCGAGGTATTGGAATCCTATGTACGCCGATTGGAGCGGCTCGAGGAGCTGGCAGCCGATTTCGACGGCGTTGCCCGGGTGTTTGCCTTGCAGGCAGGCCGTGAGATCAGAGTGGTGGTGAACCCCACCGAGATCGACGACCTTGCAGCGGCGGATCTGGCACGGCGCATCGCCCGCCGGCTCGAAGAGGATCTGCAGTATCCAGGTCAGATCCAGGTGACGGTGATCCGGGAGCTGCGCAGCGTCGACCACGCCAGATGAGCGGCACGTTCATTGCCATGCCGGTGCGTCGAGAACGGCGCCCCCCCACCCGTCTGGGGCGTAGCTACTTCATCCGCACCTACGGCTGTCAAATGAACGCGCACGACTCGGAGCGCATCGCCGGATTGTTTGAAGCCGACGGCATGACTGCGGCGGACTCGGCCGAGAGCGCCGATGTGGTCGTCTTCAACACGTGCTGTGTGCGGGAAAACGCAGACAACAGGCTGTACGGCAATCTGGGGCAGGTGAAGGCGCTCAAGGATTCGACCTCCGCCAAGCGAATCGTCGTCGCCGGCTGTCTGGCGCAGAAGGACCGGGACCTGGTGCGGACCAAAGCCCCATGGGTGGATGTCGTGTTGGGGACACATAACTTGGGCCGGGTCGTCGATCTTCTCGACCATGTCGAGGAGTGGGGGCCGATAACTGAAATCTGGGAGGAAGCCCCATCGGCGGACGGAACTCCGTCCTCACTTCCGGTCAGCCGCGACGTCGCCCACGCAGCGTGGGTGACGATCATGATCGGATGCAACAACTCGTGCACCTTTTGCATCGTTCCTGCGGTACGGGGCGGTGAGATCAGCCGCCGGGTGGGCGACATCGTTTCCGAGGTGGAAGGCGCCGTCGCAGACGGTGTCGTCGAAGTGACGCTGCTGGGCCAGAACGTCAACTCATACGGCAGGGATCTGGAGGTCAACGGTCGCAAACCCATCTTCTCGGATCTGTTGCGACGGGTCGGTGCTGTTCCCGGGCTGAAGCGCATCAGGTTCACCAGCCCCCATCCCAAGGACTTCTCGGAGGAGGTTGCCCATGCGATGGCAGACACTCCGGCGGTATGTGAGCAGCTTCACCTTCCCCTCCAGGCGGGCTCTGATCGCATTCTGGCGGCGATGCATCGCGGCTACCGGGCGGACGGGTTTCTCGCCAAACTGGAAATGGCGCGGCGGGTAATGCCAGATCTGACCGTGTCCACCGACATCATCGTGGGGTTTCCCGGCGAGACGGAGGAGGATTTTCAAGCGACGTTGGATGTGGTGGCTGCGGCACGCTTCGACCATGCATACACGTTCCAGTATTCCCCGCGGCCGGGAACGGCGGCGGCATCGATGCCCGCCCAAGTAGGCGCGGCTGTGGTGGCGGCTCGTTTCCAGCGGCTAACCGACCTGCAGAACCGTGTCTCACTGCAGAAGAACCGTGATGCGATCGGCCGCATCGAGGAAGTGCTTGTCGAAGGTCCGTCGAAGAAGAACGCGGCAATGGTTACCGCCCGCACCCGCGGTGACAAGGTGGTTCATCTGGGTGGCACCTATGCACCGGGCACGTTTCTCGGCGCTCGGATTACCGATGCAGCTCCTCACCACATGTTCGGCGAGGTGATCACCTGAGCCTGGTGGTCGCCGTCGTCGGGCCGACAGCAGCGGGTAAGAGCGCCGTCGCCTTGGAGTTGGCTGCTCTCGTCGGAGGGGAGATCGTTTCCGCAGACTCGATGCAGGTGTACCGGGGTATGGACATCGGAACCGCCAAGCCGTCGGTAGGGGATCGCCTCCGGGTGCCGCATCATCTCATTGATCTTGTCGATCCCGAAGACGATCTTTCCGTCGCCGCCTTCCAGGCAGAGGGGCGGGAGGTGATGACCCGGCTTGCTGCTGCGGACACGGCGGCTGTGATCGTCGGCGGG
>CAZIEQ010000302.1:0-2822 GCA_964538725.1 uncultured Acidimicrobiia bacterium
CCCATTCCGGCGTCGCTGACCGCCGACAGGTGGCGCCGAACAACGCCAAAACAGAGAAGCCCCCATTCCGGCGTCGCTGACCGCCGACAGGTGGCGCCGAACAACGCCAAAACAGACAAGCCCCATTCCGGCGTCGCTGACCGCCGACAGGTGGCGCTGAACAACGCCAGAACAGAGGGCAAGGGTTAGGTGGGAAGACCGCCGCGGTAGCCGACGGTCGCCGCGGAACGATCACGGGCAGCAGTTAGAGCATCGATGGGGTCGGCGCCGGCGGCGAGACCGTGGATGAGTCCGGCGGTGAAAGCGTCGCCCGCACCAACAGTGTCCACGACCTCCATTCGCTTCCCGGGCACCACCCACTGCGAACCGGTCCGGTCTATGAGCCTGGCTCCTCCCTCACCGAGAGTGGTCACGGCGTAGCGGACCCGGGGGCCGAGGCGCAGCAAATCCTCCGTCCGGTCGCATCCGAGGACCCGCTGCTCGTCGGCGGACACCTTCACCACCGACGCCTCAGCCGTCAGCTCGACGACCAGGGAAGTGGGCGTAAACGGCGGGCGCAGGTTGACATCACACACCTTCCACGGCGCCGACGAATCGCCGAGGAGACGCAGCAGCACAGCGCGGTTGCGCTCGTTTCGCGCGGCGAGAGTCCCGAAGTAGAAGACTTCATGTTCCGGAAGGGCCGTCGGCCCGCTGATGGCGTCCCACGCCGCCGGTGTGGCGATCTCGAATTCATGCCCATCGGCACCGATCTCGATTCGAACCAACCCGCTCGGCAGCAGGTTGCGTTCGATGAGCGACGTACCGACGCCGGCTTTCTCCACCGCCCTCACGAGCAGGTCGCCATCTTCGTCCGTTCCGACGGCGGTGCATAGGAGTGCATCCCAACCGAGGGACACCAGGTGAGCAGCGACATGAAACGGAGCCCCGGCGGGAACCCGCCGATCCCGATACTCGTCGACAACGATCTCCCCGAAACACACTGCGGTCGCCATCGTCACACGAGGCTACGCGACGTCGCCGACCGTTACTCAGCCAAGACAGCGGGTATCTCCACCATCCGTGCCCCCAGATACTCTCCGAGACCCTTCGCTTGGGGGTCAACCCGCAGGGTCGACCCGACGCCATCGCCCAGCAGACCCGTAATGACGAAGTTGAGGGCCCACAACAGGGGAAGTTCGTAGCGCTCCACAGGAAAACATCCCACGTCGGGAAGGAGCTCACCGAGGCGCTTGGCCGTGAGGTAGCTGCTGAGCCATGCATAGCCCTGCGCCGACCGGGCGAAGACGCCGAGGTTGGCGTTACCACCCTTGTCACCGGAGCGGGTGCCGAACACCGTGCCGAACGCGACCCGAGCAGTGGGGCCCGCAGGCACCTCGGCAATGTTGGGCACGGGAACTTCGGCCGACCACGGCTCACCGGGGTCGGTAGGGCCGACCTCTACGGTTTCGCCGCCAACCCGGACCTGTTGGGTGACAAAGCGGCGGGGAACGGTGGTGGGCCAGTAGACGGCGAACGGCCGTGCCGGGCCCGGCGGACCCACACCGAACATCCCAGGTATCGAACCGAGGGCAATCTGGACAGAGGTGTTCGACCAGGAACGTCCCGTCTTCTCCTCGCTGGGGTCCCTCACCGCTATCTCCAGGTAGGACACCGCCTCCGGATTAGAAGCCGGGTCGTCCCTTCCGGCGCCGATCAGAGTGGATCGAGCCTCCTCGTAATCCTCTGGGTTCCAAGGGCACGCCGCCCAGAACTGTCGTTCCACCAGAGCTGCCTTGGCGACGATGGCGCGGCCCGTGAGCCCGATCATCACCGAATTGCGGAAGCCACCTCCATAGGCAGCCGACACCTTCAGAGTCTCCGGCGGCGGCTCGCCCTTGACAGTCGAGACGGCAACGCGGTCGGGACCGATCTCATCGAGTTCGATCGAGTCGAAGCGCGCCGTCACGTCCGGTGTGTGATAGCGAGGGCTGTCTATCTCGTATAGCAACTGGCTGCTTACGGTTCCCACCGACACTTCGCCACCGGTGGCGTCGTGCTTGCCGATGACCGAGGAGCCGTCGGCTGCGATGTCGGCCCACGGGAATCCCGGATACTCCAGATCTTCGACTTCGGTGAAGAACGAGTAGTTGCCCCCGGTGGCCTGGCAGCCACACTCGAGGACGTGGCCGGCGACTACCGCACCGGCCAGCCGATCCCAGTCGTCCCTGGCCCAACGGTGATGCCATGCCGCCGGTCCCAGAACGACCGCGGCGTCGGCAACCCTGCCGGCGATGACGATGTCGGCGCCTCGGTCCAGAGCAGCCGCGATTCCCCATCCTCCCAGGTAGGCGTTGGCGGTAACTAGACGGTGGCGGCGTTCGCCCAGCTGCGCCCCGGTGTGGAAGTGCGCCATATCGACTCCGGCATCGGAGAGCTCTTCCACTCGTTCCAGGAGGTCGTCGCCGGTTATCGCCGCCACCGAGGCGGACAGTCCCAGGTCGGCCGCCACTTTCTCTACGGCAACGGCAGCACCCAAAGGGTCGAGGCCGCCGGCGTTGACTACCACTTTGACGCCCCTTTCGAGGCACGTCCCCATTACTTTTTCCATCTGGGAGACGAAGTTCCGTCCATAGCCGCCGTCGGCACGGCGCGCCTTCGTTCGGGCAAGGATGACCATGGTCAGCTCGGCGAGCCAGTCTCCGGTGAGGACGTCGACCCTGCCTCCTTGCAGCATCTCCATGGGTGCCGAAAACCGATCACCGAACAGGCCGGCGACGTTACCGATGCGAACGGGTGCGGTCATACCTCCGCCAGCCTATGCCGGCACGATGCCGCCGAAT
>CAZIEQ010000303.1:0-2818 GCA_964538725.1 uncultured Acidimicrobiia bacterium
TCGTTGTGACGCAGGTTGGTGAGCAGCGCCGGCGGGGTGGCGCCGATTTCGGGGAACATGTAGACGGCGGTGCCCGACACCCGCTGCTGAGGGTGTTCGGTGATCGAGCCGATGAAACGCTCGATGGACAGCTCGCCGCGCCGCAGGCGGGCAGCCAGCAGCTCCCTGCCCCGCCTCCACGTCGTCATCAGCGTGAACACGACGAATCCCACGAGAAGCGGGAACCATCCGCCTGCGGGCACCTTGATGATGTTGGCGGCGAAGAACGCCAGGTCGACGAAGAGGAAGACACCGGTCACCGCCACCGCTGCCGGCAGGCTCCAGCGCCAGCGCTCTCGCATCACGAGATACAGCAGGATCGTGGTGATCACCATGGTTGTGGTCACCGCCACCCCGTAGGCGGCGGCCAGGTTGCTCGACGTGCGGAACGCCACCACCAGCCCCACGCAGGCCACCATGAGAGTCCAGTTGACGGCTCCGATGTAGACCTGGCCGAACTCGCGGGGTGAGGTGTGGTCGATGCGAAGACGGGGTAGATAGCCAAGCTGCACGGCCTGCATCGTCAGCGAGTACGCCCCCGAGATGAGCGCCTGAGAAGCGATGACCGTTGCCATCGTGGCAAGAACGACCAGGGGAAGGACCGCCCAGCTGGGGGGCATGGCGTAGAACGGGTTGCTGATCGCCTCCGGCTCTCCGATGAGGAGGGCCCCCTGGCCGAAGTAGTTGAGGAATAGGGCTGGGAGGACGATCGTGAACCAGCCGAGTCGTATCGGCCTCTTGCCGAAGTGTCCCATGTCGGCGTACAGCGCCTCGCTTCCGGTCACGACGAGGAAGATGGCTCCCAGCGCCAGGAAACCCAAACGGGGATGGCTGCCCAGGAAGCCCAGCGCCCGCGCCGGGTTGACGGCGCTCACCACACCCGGTTCGTCGACGATGTGAGCCGCCCCCAACAAGCCGAGGACGAAGAACCACACGATCATGACCGGCCCGAAGATGGCTCCAACGGCGGCGGTGCCGCGCCGCTGAATGCTGAACAGCCCCACCAGGATGACCGCGGCCAGCGGAACGACGAACGAGTCCAAGGCGGGAGTGGCGATCTCTACCCCCTCCACCGCCGACAGCACCGAGATCGCCGGGGTGATCATGCCGTCTCCGTACAGCAGGGCGGTGCCGAACAATCCGACGAGGATCAAGCCGGCGCGGGCAACGGTCGGGTTCACCCGCCGCTCGGGAAGCACCTGGGCGGTGAGAGCCAGGATGCCTCCTTCACCGTGGTTGTCGGCCCGCATCACCACCGCCAGGTACTTGACCGACACGATGATCGTCAGAGCCCAGAACACCAGCGAGAGGATGCCGAGCACACTGGACCTGGTCACCGCCAGTCCGTCTGCAGCAGCGAACGCCTCCCGCAGCGCATACAACGGGCTGGTCCCGATGTCGCCGTAGACCACTCCGAGCGCCCCGACTGACATCCACAGCAGATAGCGCGGCTTTCCGCTCCCACCGCCTGTTCCGGTTCCGCTCATAGATACTCGACCCTCATCGACGACAGCTCGCGGATCGAGCCCGGAGGCGGGCCGGCGCCGCATCCTACGACCACGGCGGCGGTTGCCGTACCGCTTCACCGACACGCCGCCTGCGACCCTCGCGACGAGTCCTAGTCTCGGGCGAATGTTCCCCGCCGGTACATCCGTCCCATACGTCGACGCGTCGGTGGCGCGCGAGGGAAATCGCAGGTGAAAGCCATGCAGCGCTTCTTCGTCGCCGTGTCGAAGCTTCGTGTCGACACCACCCCCCGTCTCATGGTCCTTGCCGCATTCGTCGGAGTCGGAGCCGGACTGGGTGCGGTTGCCCTGATCAAGCTCATCGAGTTCATCTCACACCGGGTCGCAGATCTTCACGACGTGCTGGGGGGTTCCCGGGGGTGGATACTGGTGACGCTGCCCATCGGCCTGTGGATCGCCTGGTGGCTGACCGACCGCTTCGGGCGCGAAGCCGCCGGCCACGGCGTCCCCCAGATCATGGCGGCCATCGTCGCCAGGTCGGGCCGCATCCCGTTCCGCATCGCACCTCTGAAGACGGTGGCGACGGCGGCCACTCTCGGTGTCGGCGGCTCGGTGGGACGCGAAGGTCCCATCGCCCAGATCGGGGCCGCCATCGGGTCGGGGATCGGGTCTCGGTTGCGGCTCGGGGAAGGAGTCACCAGAAGTCTCATCGGCGCCGGTACCGCCGCCGGGATCAGCGCCACCTTCAACGCTCCCATCGCCGGCATGCTGTTCGCTCTCGAGGTCGTCCTGGGCAGCTTCTCGGGCACGCACATGAGCACGGTGGTGGTGGCCTCGGTTCTGGGAGCCGTCGTCAGCCGGGGACTTCTCGGTAAAGGCCTCACCTTCCAGGTCGAGTCGTACCCGGTGTCGTCCCCATGGGAGCTGGTGCTGTACGGGCTCCTCGGTGTCCTGGCTGCGGTTGCGGCCTACTTCTTCCTCCGCCAGCTGAGCTGGTGGGAGACCCGTCCCGGGTTCCTCAGCCGCTGGCTGCGTCCGCTGCACCTGGCGCTGATCAGTGCCGGCGCAGTGCTGGCGACGACACGCGCCGAAGTCGTCGACGATACGTTCAGGCCGATGTTCGGTGTGCACGTCGATCCGCCTGACTTCGGCCCGCGTCAGCGCGTCAACGTCTACCTCGATACACCCCATGCGATCTTTGAAAGACCGCTGGTCAAGTTTGGTTGGGACGGCGGCACGCTCGATGTCAAGATGCGCGGGCCGACCCCCGGCAACCACTTCGAAGGCACCTTTACTTCGCCGGCCGGGCCGGC
>CAZIEQ010000304.1:0-2775 GCA_964538725.1 uncultured Acidimicrobiia bacterium
CGCCCGCCCCGCATCGTTCAGGAAGGGGGGGACCCCCCCGGCATGCCCGGCCCAAAGTTCCACCCTTTCGTGCAGCGGACCATGCCCGGGGATGCCCGCCTGCGTCCCGTCCGCGACTATCTGGAGCAGGGCCGCAAGCCGGTGTATGTCCATACCGGCTACGAGCAGTGGTACGGGCAGGACTTCAACTACCCCGCCTTGGAGGAGATGGTCGCCGACCATCCTCGGCTGCCGGTGGTGCTGCCCCACATCGGGTATCCGGATTTCGAGTGGGCCTACCGGCTGGCGGAGCGCCACGAGAATGTGTGGCTCGACGTCACCAACGTGGCGGGGAGCATCATCCTCATCGACCCCGACGACGACGAATACCGCCGCCTGGCCGACCTGTTCCGCCATGGTGTGTCCCGCCTGGCAGGCCGCATCATGTTCGGCACCGACCATCCCGCCGGGATGGGGCCGGTAGAAGTCATCTTTGAGGGTCTCGACCGTTTCGACATCCCCGAAAGCGACCGCGAGGCGCTCGTCATGACGACGGCGGCGTCGTTTTTCGACCGCTACGGCAGACCCCGTCCCTAGCGATCCCGACACCGGTCTAGGGCACCTGCTCTAACTAGCCTTCCACCCATGGGAACGACAGCCGTCGAACTGGTGGTCAACGGTGACACCTACCGTGCCGCCACATCCGATCATCGCACCCTTCTCGAAGTGCTCCGCGAGGAGCTCCGCCTAACCGGAACCAAACACGGCTGTGAGCTGGGTGAATGTGGCGCCTGCACGGTGCTCGTCGACGGCGTTCCCCATCTCTCATGCCTGACACTTGCCGTGGCGGTCGCCGGGCGCTCGGTGACGACGGTGGAAGGACTGGCAGACGGCGGTCACATCCATCCGCTGCAGGCTGCGTTCGCCGACCGCGGCGCCGCCCAATGCGGCTACTGCACGCCGGGCATGCTGATGTCGGCGGCCGCGCTGTTGGACGCCAACCCCGACCCGACCGTCGACGAGGTGCGCCACGCCCTGTCGGGCAACCTGTGCCGGTGCACCGGGTACGTCAAGATCCTCGATGCTGTGCTGCTGGCCGCGGAAAGGGCTTCGGCATGACCGATTCCTACACCGTCGTAGGCAGGCCGGCTCCCCGGGTGGATTCGATGGCGCAGACCAGCGGACGCACCCAATACGCCGACGACATGTCACTGCCCGGCATGCTGGCCGGCAAGTTGCTGCGCAGCACCCATGCCCACGCCGCCATTACTCGCATCGACACCGCCAAGGCGGAATCGCTCGACGGAGTGCGGGCGGTCATCACGGGAGAGTCGCTTCCCATCCACTACGGGATCCTTCCCGTGTCGCAGGACGAGACCGCGCTCGCCATCGACAAGGTCCGTTATGTGGGTGAACCCGTCGTTGCATTGGCCGCGGTGGACGAAGACACGGCGGAGCAGGCACTGGGCCTGATCCAGGTCGAATACGAGCCACTGCCTCTCGTGATGACGGTCGAAGGGGCGTTGGATCCGGCCTCGCCCCTGCTTCACGAGGACAGTGAAACCGGCAATGTCCACCGGGCGGTGGCACTCGAATTCGGCGATGTGGAGGAAGGTCTGGCCGCCGCCGACCATGTTCGCCAAGACTTCTTCTTCTTCGGCGGCAACAACCATGCTGCGTTGGAGCAGCACAGCGCGGTGGCTCTGTTCGGACCCGACGGCAGACTCACCTTGTGGTCGTCTACCCAGGTGCCCCACTATCTGCACCGCATCCTGGAGCAGGTGCTGGAAGTGCCGGCCGCCCGCATCCGTGTGATGGCGACGCCTTCGGGCGGCGGGTTCGGCGCCAAATCCGACGTGTTCTCCCACGAGATCGTCGCCGCCAAGCTGTCTGAGCGCACCGGCCGCCCGGTGAAGATCACCCTCACCCGCGAGGAGGTCTTCTACGCCCACCGCGGCCGCCACCCGGTGCAGATGCAGGTGAAGACCGGCTTCGCAGCAGATGGCGAGATCACCGCGATGCATTTCCAGACGTTTGTCGACGGCGGCGCGTACGGAAGCTACGGAGTGGCCAGCCTGTATTACACGGGTGCATTGCAGACAACGACGTATCGCATCCCCAATTACAAGTTCGAGGGTGTGCGGGTGTTCACCAACAAGCCGCCGTGCGGACCCAAGCGCGGTCACGGCACCCCGCAGCCCCGCTTCGGCCTCGAATGTCATCTCAACCGGGCTGCCGCTGAACTGGGCCTCGATCCTGTGGAGCTGCGTCGCCGCAACGCCGTGCAGCCCTTTTCCTCCACGGTCAACCATCTTCGTGTGACCAGCTGCGGCCTGGAGGAATGCATGGACAAGGTCGCCGCCGCCTCCGGTTACCACGCCAAGGTGGGGCAGCTCCCCCCGGGGCGGGGCGTCGGCTTCGCAGTGGGGTCTTACCTTTCGGGGGCAGGGCTGCCCATCTACTACAACGACATGCCCCAGTCCGAAGTCCAGATCAAGGTGGACCGCGGCGGCGGGGTGACCGTTTTTTCCATGGCGGCGGACATCGGTCAGGGGTCGACGTCGATCCTGGCGACCATCGTCGGCGAGGTGTTGGGCCTGGAGCCGGCAGATCTGAGCCTGGTGACCGCCGACACCGACCTGACTCCAGTCGATCTGGGCAGTTATTCAAGCCGGGTCACCTTCATGGCGGGCAACGCCGCCCTGGCGGCGGCCCGCAGGATCCGCGACATGGGGTTCGGTGCCGCCGCCGACGAGCTCGACGTCGCCCCGGCAGACCTGGTCGCCGCCCACGGGC
>CAZIEQ010000305.1:0-2768 GCA_964538725.1 uncultured Acidimicrobiia bacterium
TCGATAACACTCGGGTGTCGCGCTCCTTGTCCCGAGATTGTCCTCAGCTGCCGGTGGCAGACCGCGCTCCCAGATGATGTTTGGCTAGCGCCGAGTGAATCTCGTATGGATGTCAAGTGGGAGATTCGAGGTGTTGGTGCGGACGCGTTGAAGAGGCCGGCTTCGCTGCCGGGGGTGCTCCGGGGTGGGTTGTGGTGGACACGACAGGGATGAGCCACCCACCTCGGGGCGGGGGCACGCTCGTAGGAAGTCACACCGTGCCCTTCCGGCTCTGTGGTTGGGGCCGAGGTCGGCAGGTCATTCGTTGCACAACCCCGAGGGTGTGAGCCGGTTCGATCGGGCCAGACCCCGACCGGGGTGACTCAGGCGGATCGTGGGAGGTGTTTGAACACTTCTCGGGCGGCGTAGCGTTTGAGGATGCGGGCGATCTCTCCCATGGTTTTGCCTTCGGCGAGGCGGCGGGTGACGTAGTGGCGGGTGGGCTGGTGGTGGCGCATCCTGGTGATGATGATGTGATACAGAGCCGAGTTGGCTTGGCGGTTCCCGCCTCGGTTCAACCGGTGCCGGATTGTTTTGCCTGATGAGGCGGGGGTGGGGGCGACGCCGCATAGGTGGGCCCAGGCGGCTTCTGTGCGGATCCGCTCTGGGTTGTCCCCAGCGGCGACCAGCAGCTTGGCCGCAGTGTCGTAGCCGACGCCGAAGACCTCCAGCATTCCAGGGGCGGTGCCGCGGATCAGGGGTCGCATCAGCCGGTTCAGCTGTTTTGTTTCTTCCCGCAGATACTGGACTCGTTGGCCGAGGGTGCGGATTGTGATCAACGTGGTGTATCGCACCGGGTTGTCGCCTTGGCGTGGTCGCAGCGTCGAGGCCTTGTTGGCCAACGAAATAGCTGTCAATCCGGTGAACTTGGCTCGGATCTCCGGGGTGGCACAGAACACGACGTAGCGGAGCTGGTTGAGAGTTTCGATGCGGGTGTCGACGGCGGAGCGGCGGGCGATCATCAAGACTCGGATCGCTTCGACGTTGCCGTCCCTCGTCTTGGGGAGCCCGGTGGCGGTTCCCGACAGTGCGGCTCGAGCTGCGGCGACGGCGTCGACCGGATCGGACTTGCCTTGGCGATGCCGGGTCTGACGGTTCGGTCGATCGACCTCAACGACCGGCACGCCGGCCCGGGCCAGAAAGCGGGAGAGGCCGACTCCGTATGAGCCGGTTCCCTCGACCCCAACCAGGGTGAGCTCACCGAAGCCCTGCAGCCAGCTCACCAGCCGACGGTAACCGGCCCGGGTGGTCTCGAACGACTCGATCCCCAACACGCCTCCCACATGGTTTATCGCAGCGGCCACATGGACATCAGCGTGGGTGTCGATACCACCAACGACGGCATCAGGGTTGCTTCCTACGATGGTCACAGCCATCCCTCCTCACTAGACGGACAGGGGTGGCACGCACTTGCCGGGAGGGTGGACACTGAGACCACCGGACCTGCCGCTAACAGGACCGGCAACAGGTCTCCCGCCCGACCGGTGAGTGCCGTCCCCAGGGTCCGCCGGCGAGTCATTCGAAGGACAACCCCATCGTCGAGGCGTCAGCCGGTTCGCGAGCCAGGCCGAACCCCGGGAACTGACCAACCGTAGACTCCGGCCGAGGGTGTCAGCCATCGCCCACGATCAGCGCACCCTCATATCCTCCCTGCCGGATATCTAGCGCTTTTGGGGCGCTGAAGGGGCTCCGCTGACGAGCGATATGTGCGGGGCGCAGTGGTTCTTTGACGGTGGCGGCGGGGGTCGCCCAATTGAGGAGCTATCTGCTCAACGGGTGTCGCACCGCCAGACCGGCGCGTACCGCAGCAGACCGAATCATCCCTCCCGGCCGGTACGGGCGGCCCGCACGGTGTCCGCCAACATGAGGGATGATCCTTCCGGCCCGAGTGGTCAGTTTCTTGGTTCGGGTGGAAGGCAGTCACCGAGATCGACCGCGGCCGGGTCGGGGACTTCGACGAATGCCCTTTTGTCACCATCGACTACCCAGGCTATGAGCGGAACGGGTGTGTCGCCCTCGAAGGAGAACAACGCGGCGCCGATGTCGTCGCCCGCTATTCGGCAATCGTTGTGTAGCCCGAACCGGTCCAGTTGGCCTTCCAAAACAACCGCGTCGAACAACGTGAACGAGCCACCTTGCGGCGGTGGGCCCGAGACCGGGAAACCCGTGGATGTGTCTCGGGTGGCACCCGAGTAATCGGTGAGCCACAGCACGTCTATAGCCTCATCGGCTGGCCAGAGACGGTGGATCTCCACCTGTAGATAGTCGCCGGGAAAGTCTTCACCCGCTGCCACGAACTCGTAAACGTGCCAGAGGTAGCTGTGCCATCCCAGAGAAGTCAAGACGCCGTTCGGTTCCCGGGTCATCTCAACATTGGCGAACACGACCGGGTCGTGGGTTACGGTGAAGAGGATCTCTCCATCGCGAATCCCGTAGGTGACCGGGCCGTTCGCCTCGATCACGGTCGGCGCATCTGGCAGCACAGACGTAGTCGTTGTTGTTGTTGTCGAAGTCGTTGGTGGCACTGCGGTCGTGGACGTGGAAGTGGTCGTCGGAGCCAGCGTCGTCGGGGGTGCGGTCGTGGCGGGCACCGTCGGCGTGGAAGCCTCAACGGACGGAGCTGCCGCTTCTCCGAGGGTGGCCTTTGGTCTCGACTCGGTCCCCCCGCACGCGCCGTGCCGAGGACGAGGGGAGTGTGGAAGTGGTGACGTCGCTCCCGCTGTTGGTGA
>CAZIEQ010000306.1:0-2757 GCA_964538725.1 uncultured Acidimicrobiia bacterium
GCCACGCCCCCGCGTGTGGGCCCGGGAAAAAGGGGGGCGGGGGGGGCGCCCGGGGGGGGGGCGGAAGCGACCCATCCGGGCGCCGCCGGCGAGCCGACGGCACAGGTCGTCGGTCCTCGTGTCCTGCCACACGATGGCGTCGGCGAGCGGCGCCCCCGACTCCCGATCCCAGGCGAGCGTCGTTTCCCGCTGGTTGGTGATCCCAACGGCTGCCAGGTCGGAGGGGCCGAGTCCCGCCGCCGTCATCGCAGCGGCCGCCACAGCCTGGGTGCGCTCCCATATCTCGGCACCGTCGTGAGCCACCCAACCGGCTCTGGGGAGGATCTGGCGGTGTTCCTGCTGGTTGATGGCGACCAACGTCCCGCCGCGGTCTACGATGGCGCAGCGGGTGCTGGTGGTGCCCTGGTCGATGGCCGCCACATAGCGGCTCACTGTGCCCACATCTCCCCTGCCCGCTGCCGCGCAGCCTCCGGACCCGATTCGACGATCAATTCCACGAGGTCCCCCGCGCGGGCAACCATCAGCTCGGCTTGTGGACGTTCCCGGACACTGAAGCGGCGCAGCACATGGTCGGCGGGATCGACCGAGCCGGGAGGGCGGCCCACCCCCATCTTGAGGCGCCAGAAGTCGGTAGTCCGCAGCGAATCCTTGATGGAGGCGACGCCGTTGTGTCCCCCGGTGCCGCGCCCCAGATGGACCCGCAACCGGCCGAAGGGAAGGTCGATGTCGTCGTGAACCACCACCAGATCAGAAGGGTCAACGCGGTAGTAGCGCAGCAGCGGGCCGACCGCCAGGCCCGACTCGTTCATGAACGTTCGCGGCAGGGCCAATACCGCTCTGGCGTCCCCCCACCCGATCTCGGTGACCTCGGCGCGCACCCCGAGGCGAGCCTTGCGAAACTTCGATCCGTGCTGCTCCGCGGCCACTGCGACGGCTGCACCGCCGATGTTGTGGCGCGTCCCGTCGTAGGTGGGACCCGGGTTGCGCAGCCCCACGACGACACGCACGTTCAGGTCCTGTCCGGCGCGTCCTCGACAGACGGGGTCTCGGCACCATCCTCGGCTTCGGGCACCTCACCTTCGACTTCTTCACCCTCGACGAGTTCCTCTTCGACTACCTCTTCGACGACGGCGCGCGGCGCGATGACCGTGTACAGGGTGCCGTCGGGGTCGTCGACGAAGATGACGTCGGCGATCTCGGGAACGTCGGACAGTTTCACAGAGTCGCCGAGGTGGAGCTCGGAGACGTCGACTTCGATACCGGAGGGGATGTCGGTGGGAAGTGCAGACACGGTGATGGTGTTACGCACCGTCTCCCCGACTCCGCCGTCTTCACTGACCCCGATCGGCTCGCCGGTGAAGTGCACGATCACCTCCGCCAGGATGGTCTCGGTGAGCGACACCTTGACGAAGTCGAGATGCTTCACGTCGCCGCGGAGGGCGTCCCGCTGCAGCTCCCGGGCGACGGTGAGATGCTGGGCGCCGTCCACGTCGAGGTTGATCACAGCGTTGAGGCCCGCCTCTGTGCTCAAAGCGGCACGCAGCGCGGCATGTTCGACAGAAACAGCGAGCGGTTCCAAGCCACGACCGTACAAGACCGCGGGCACCAGCCCACCCGCTCGCAATCGACGCGACGGGCGGCTGCCCAAGGGGCGCCCCGGTTCGGCGCGCAACGTCACCTGATCCATTGGGAATACTCCTCGTTCCGGACGGTGGAGGGTGACATCATTATCGCGGACACGGCGAACGTGAGCAAAGTGGGACGAAGATCTGAAGTGCCGGGTGGCAAGGGTTCCCACGGCCGTGACTCGCGCCACACTGCTTGCAGCCGCAGTGATGCTCGCCGCGAGCGCCGGTGCGGGAAAGGGTCGCCCCCTCCCACTGCCGAGCCGGCATTGTGATCACCGGACATCCCGTCGCGGTGAGCGCGGGCACGCTGTAGCCGGTCGCGACGGGAGAAGTGGTCCCGTTCAGCCGGCGATGAAGGAGAGCCTCACACGGCGAGCCGGATTGTCACGGTTCACGTCGATGAGGACGATTGACTGCCAGGTGCCGAGCGCAGGTGCCCCGTCGACGACGGGAACGGTGACCGACGGTGAGACCAAACCGGGGATGACATGATCGGCGCCGTGACCGACGGAGCCGTGGTGGTGACGCCACCGATCATCGGGAGGGAAGAGGGTTTGCAAATGATCCAGCATGTCTTCGTCGCTGCCGGCGCCCGTCTCGATTATCGCCATCCCCGCTGTGGCGTGGGGAGCGAACACCGATACCAACCCGTCTCCCTTACCTGCTGTGAAGCGGCTGACGGCCGGGGTGATGTCGACCACCGCTCTCCTGCTGCCTGTGTCCAGGGTGAGGATCTCGGTTTCCAAGTCAGGCGTTCTCACCCATGAAGAGGGCGCTCACCGAACGGTCCTTGAAGATCGCCTCGATGGCGTCGGCCACCAGCGGGGCGATGGAGAGAATCGTCAGGTTGTCGAGGGCGGCCGCATCCTCACCGATGGGGAGAGTGTTGGTGACGACGATGTCTTCAATGGGAGCGTTCTTCAGCCTGTCGACGGCGGGAGGGGAGAACACGCCGTGGGTCGCCATGAAGCTGACCAGGTTGGCGCCCCGCTCTTTGAGCAGTTCGGCCGCCGATACGGCGGTGCTGGCGGTATCGACCATGTCGTCCACGATGACGCAGTGGCGGGCGCGCACGTCTCCGACGATCTCCAAAGCCGCCGCCTCGTTTGGTCCTCCCAGCTCCGCCAGG